>JAQBFG010000288.1:0-2545 GCA_032123495.1 Candidatus Zixiibacteriota bacterium
ATTGGCGAATGCGATTGTGCTCCGGGAGAAGCAGACAATGTCCCAAATATAAATATCCTTGATGTAGTTTATCTCATCAACTATAAATATAAGTCCGGTCCGGATCCAATACCATATGAAATTTGCAGCGGAGATGCGCGACTCGACTGCGTTATCAATATCCTCGATGTTATTTATTTGATAAACTTTAAATATAAGGGTGGTCCAGATATGCCAACCTGCGAAGAATGGACAATCGAATGCGGCTTATTCAGAAAGTAAACGGAAGAAATGCGGCAAATGAAAATTTTTTTGCTAAACCATATATTGATTTTGTATTAAAATTGATACGGAGTATATAATAATTTAGAAAATCCCATCGGAGAACAAAATGAAAACCCTTAAACCGATTGTTTTGACAATTTTAGCTGTTCTGATGACAGCCTGGTTATTCGCAGGCGATTATGTTGAGCCGCTTCAAAAGAGAAAACTTATGCCCGTAACTGAAAATTTGGATGTTTGTCCAAAACCCGACATAAGAAGTGCATGTGATTGGCGCTGGTATTACAATATATCCGACCATATTTATCTTTGGCAGACACCAGATCCGAATTACGGTACTCAGCCATTCGCCATGCGTTTTACATCTGAATGCCCTGAAACATTGATGGGGGTCAATGTTTATGTCTATGACTATCAGAACGGTACTTTTGGCAACGATGACATTATCATCACTGTCTATACTGATGATGGGGGTGGATTGCCGGATGTACTATTAGCTACTGAAGTAGTCTCGGCCGGAACATACCCCCAATTTCCCAGCCCAACTTATATTGATTTTTCTTCTTATGGTCTGGTAATGCTCGGTGATTTTCACATCGGGTTTTCATCCAGTGCGGTCGCGGGGGTTGATCATGAAGCCTGTTTATCGGATGATGCCACTATCGCCTTAAACAGATCATCTGCCTATGAAGCGGGGGCATGGCATTCTATATATAGCCTATGGGGAGTAAATTATAATTTCCTGTTTGAAATTCTTATTTGTTACCAGGATTCTGATGGCGATGGTATCGGCGATGATTGCGATAACTGTCCCGACACAAGCAACGTTGATCAGGCCGATTATGATAATGAGGGCATTGGCGATGCTTGTGATAACTGTCCATTTCACTCCAATCCAGTACAAATAGACAGCAACATTGATGGTATCGGCGATTCCTGTACTTTTGATCAACCCACGCCATCTGGAAATGATGTTCCAATTACGCTGGGGGCAGATATCGTAATGACTTTTGAATATGTCAGCACCGGAGGCACGACGAATTTGACAGAAACAACTACTGGACCAGCTCTGAATGGTCTTGATGTTATTCCGGTTTCTTTGCCGAAATATTATAATATCACAACTACGACAACTTTTGATGGCCTAATTGAAATCTGTGTCACTTACAACGACGTCGGCATTGACAGCGAGAAAGAAATATTTCTTTCCCTGCTTCATTATGGCGGTGGCGAATGGTCAAATATGACAACATCATTGGACACTGCTACAAATATTATCTGTGGCACTACCCCATCGCTATCAACTCTTGCGATCACGGGGAGTTGCCCTGTATGCGGCGACGCAAATGGCGGCCCCCAAAAAACCCCAGACGGCATTGTTAACATTCTTGATATTGTTTTTTTGATAAATTACAAATATAAGGATGGACCAGCGCCTTTTATATTAGCATGTAGTGACGTTAATAATGACGGTCCGATAAACATTCTCGATATTGTATATTTAATTAACTATAAGTATAAGGCAGGACCGAATCCGATGTGTCAGTAGGAAATCTAAAAAAATGGAAACAATATTAAGGGGCTGGTTAATCCGTCCCTTATTGTTTTGTTCAGATGAATTCCATTGCCGGTAATTGTATAAACTGGCGATGGATAATTGTGTCATGTAAATAAAAGGACACAATCACAAAATAATCGAAGGAAAATGGAATTAATCTTTCGGGATATTTAGACGTAAATCCGCTAGTATGTTTAATAAATAAAACCCTAAAAATTAGGTCGAATTTGTAAATTTATGAATGTTATAACATTAATTTCTAACAAAATTCTAACAATTTACTTCACCAAGTTGGCTCTACTTGCATCTACTTGCACGAACTTGGCTCTACTTAACATTAATATTACCAATAAAATACGCCTAATTATAAGTTATTCTTAAAGTTAGCCAAATTATCGAGCGGCGAATCCCAGCCTCTCCGCTTAATATTTTCTAACGCCGTAAAATGCTGCCTTGCAATGACTAACGACAAAATGTCTCGCCGCTATTTCTATTTTATCTCGAAAAATCTTTTCCAAATATATTTATAGGCCGGCTGTATGTCTTCAAACAATCCCAAATGTTTATTATTGGTTCGGAAGCTCGCAAAGACTATTTTAAATATACAATGATCCTAGTCTAGGGGTTTTACGATTATTGATTTTATAGAATCTACGCTGGATAGGAAGTTATTCAAAGCACAGTTTATGGGACTTTTGCCAAGGAAATAAATAGATGGATTCTGGA
>JAQBFG010000289.1:0-6915 GCA_032123495.1 Candidatus Zixiibacteriota bacterium
ACCTGAAGGATTGTCAAACCTATCATAGATATCACTATCAGGGGCGACAATAATGCCAATTATTTTTTTCGAAAGTGTCATAACTCTGATTCTATTATACGCAAAAAAAATTAAAGAATCACCCTAATTAACATCTCTTAACAATTTGTAACATAAGTTAACTATGTAGAACGCAACCTGTTAGTTATTTATCAAGTATAACAAAGCAGAAACAAAAGCTATTCAAACAAAATTGGAGGAAAGTGAAATGAGCAGATTCTGGCAAACTAAGGGATTTATCAAAAGCGGCATGGTTTTAATCGCTTTATTCATGTTCTGGCTACCATCTCAGGGACAGGTTGTGAAAACGATGACTTTTGAATCAGAGGATGGTGATATATTTATGCTGCCGGAGGTTGGCGGGATTATTGTCGAATCGGATGATGGGCCAAAATTGGAGATGGTTCTCCCCAAGGATCAAAGGCCAGATGACTATAAGGCATTGGATATTCAGGTCGGCGATATCATTAAGATGTTCAATGGTAAAAGTATGAAGAAGGTATCATCTATCCAGGAAGTTTATGAGGTGATGGAAATCGGTGATGAGGTGAAATTTGGGATTAAGCGAGATAAGAGCGTTATGATGGTAAAATTTGCCAAAATGGATCCCAAAGATGCCCCTGGCAAGATGATGATTAGAACTGTCGGCGGCCCAGGCGGTGGGGGAATCGGAAATATCGTTGCCGATTTAATTGATGCGGGTCTTGTTCTTGAGGAAAAGGATGGGAAAATATTGGTAGCCGATGTTATCACAGAGATGGGATCGGTTTTTGTTGGCACTCAACCCGAAAGTGAAGATCAGTTGATTAAAATTAATTCATCTAAAATCAATTCCACAGAAGAACTAACTCAGATTTATGATCAAATAAAAGCTGGCAAAAAAGTTGAATTAACAATGCTACGGAAAGAAAAAGAAGTTCTCCTGACGTTTGAGAAACCAGAATCTGGTTGTGGCGGTAAACCGTTTAAAGTTATGAAAAAGCAGGGACAATAATTGTGCGGAATAAATTTATTTATATAATAATATTTTGCCTGATGATGCTTTCGGTTTCGTCAGTTACTGCCCAGAATTATAACCCGTTTAATCAACGCGATGATCAATATCGGCTTCTCGGTTTGAAACGGGCCAAAGAGGCATTTGAGATAAGCCGAACCGAATATGAACGCCAGCAGACCCTTTTTGAAAAAGATTTAATCACCCGGGTTGAACTTGATCGGTCAAAGTCGGTTTTTTCCGATGCCGAAGTCAACTATCAGCAATCACTTTTGGCCGTGCTGTTTGAAAAGCAATATATCTCGGTGACTTCGGCGGTGAAATATCATGGTCAGGATGGTTCCAAACGGGTCAATTTGACATTGGCCAATACGTCGGGCGGAACTGCCGAATTTAGAAAACTTCTTAATATTGACGATGCTTTGTTTCGCTCGTTACAACCTGATGTTATCAATAATGTCTATGTCTCGCTTCTGAACGAGGAGAATGCAATCATCAGTCAACCGTATGAAGCAAAAATAACTGAACTGCAATATGGTCAGCCGCAAAAGATCGATTTTACCTTGTTGCAAGATGTTGATGTGGTGACGGTGTTTTTGATATACGGCAATGGCAATCAGCGCAGCATGAAGATATTTTTGCAGAAAGATGCAACGGTTAATCAGGTTGCGGTTCAGTCCGAGCAGTTTTCGCAGGAGGTTGGGCTTGGCAAAAAAGCCAATTATGATCTGACTCTGGAGCTTTTCAGCGGAACCAGCAATACCTATTCGCTGGAAGTCGTCAATCTTCCTCGTCAGATAAGCCGTCATTTTAATGATGCCTCAGGACAGGTGCGACTGCGGCAAGTAAAATTTACCGAGAGCAGTCGGACCAAACAGGCTATTTTGCAGATCGCTTTACCGGATCGTTCCACCGACGAAGTTATAATGGATCAGCCGATTCCTTTTTATGTTCTGGCGATTCCAAATGATAAAACCGATATGTTCGCAGATGCCGGGACAAAGGAATGGACAGAAGAGGAATTAAAACTACTTGATGTCGGATATGTCAGGTTGGAACTGCTGCCAAAAGGCAGGGGTGAACTTCTTGCCCGGGCACCGCAGCTTTATCATTCGATTTTGGCCGATGAAACGGTTGATATCAATATTGATCTGATAAACGAGGGTAGTCGTCGGTTGGATCAAATTGAAATTCAGGCCGATGTTCCTCTGAATTGGACCAAAATAATCACTCCGGCGAATATCAATTCTTTGGAAATTGGAGAAGAGGCACGGGTAAATCTGAAATTTAGACCGCCTGATGATATTTCGGTTGGAAAATATGAGGTTCGGATTCAAAGTTCCGGTTTGTCGAATGGAATCTTAATAAACGGCAGCGATAAAATTGCGACGGTAGAGATTCGTCCCGAAACCAATATCTGGGGGACGGTTTTAATAGTCCTTTTTATTCTTGGTATTGTTGGCGGTGTGATTGTCTATGGTGTTCGATTGTCAAGAAAGTAACGACTTGTTGCAGGAGAAATTGTAATGAATAATAATCATTTAGAAAATATTAAACCGGCACTGGAGGCAGTTAATCTGACCAAGCGGTATGAAGATGGCGTTTTGGCCCTTGATCATGTCTCGTTTTCGATAGCACCGGGAGAGCTGTTTGCACTACTGGGTGGAAATGGTGCCGGAAAAACGACAACCATAAATCTTTTCCTCGGTTTTCTTGAACCGACTGAGGGAGAAGCCATAATCAATGGTATAAATTGTCACAAAGAACCGCTTGAGGCCAAAAAACAGATCGCTTTCGTTTCTGAAAATGTGCAGCTATATTCTAATTTTACCGCTCTTCAGAATCTTGATTTTTTTGCCAAACTTGGCGGCAAAAAAGATTATACAAAAAGCGATTATCGGGATGTTCTGCTTCGGGTCGGGCTCTCGGCCGATGTCCATAATAAACGATTGAGCGGTTTCTCCAAAGGGATGCGTCAAAAATGCGGAATCGCGATTGCTATTTTAAAAGATGCCCCGGTGATTCTATTAGATGAGCCGACCTCTGGTCTTGATCCCAAAGCGGGACGAGATTTTATTGAATTGATTAAATCGCTCCGCGATGAGAATAAAGCAATTCTGATGTCAACGCATGATATTTTCCGAGCTAAAGAGATCGCCGATATGGTTGCGATTATGGATAGCGGGCAAATAATCATGCAACAGACCGCTGAGGAGATTTCGGGTAAGAATCTTGAGCAAATATATATGCAGTATATGGCTGGTGGTGTTTCTGTTTCAGAAGCAATTGGAGCGGCCAATGCTTAAAGTTATTATCGAGAAGGAAATAAGAGATCTAATCAGCTCGACCAAATTTATAATCACTTTTGGCGCCTGCGCCTTGCTGATAATGATCGCCTTTTATGTCGGAACGACCAGATTTAATCTGAATCAAGCCTACTATGAAGCTTCGCGCGCCGAAAATATCAGGTCGATGGAGGGTATGACCGATTGGAACGAGTTGGAAAGTAACCGAATATTTTTGGCTCCGAAACCACTCGCTTCGCTGGTTTCCGGTGTATCTAATGATATTGGTCGGACCGCTGTTATTGAGGGACGCGGCAATATTCCGATTGAGGATAGCCGCTATAATGAGGATCCGATATTTGCAATTTTTAGATTTTTGGATTTGGAATTTATATTTAAGGTTTTGCTTTCATTGTTTGCGATTCTTCTCGGTTATGACGCTATCAGTGGCGAAAAAGAGCGTGGGACACTGCGGCTTGCATTTGCCAATGCGCTTCCGCGTCAAACTTATATCCTTGGAAAGCTGATAGGAACTTTTGCTGCTCTGTCTATATCTGTCCTGGTGGCGATAGCGGCGGGAACTTTGATGATGCCGATGATGGGCATTTCATTATCAGCCAATGAGTGGATAAGACTTTCACTGATTATTTTGGCCGGTTTACTTTATGCCGGTGTCTTTTTAACACTTTCGGTGTTTGTTTCATCGCTGACTAATCGATCGGCTAATTCATTTCTGGTTCTATTGGTTATTTGGGTGTTTTGTATTCATATCGTTCCCAGAGTTTCGGTTTTAATGGCGGCTCGTTCGGTGGATGTTCTCTCGGTTGATGAAATCGCCTTCCAACAATCCGGTTTGCGGGCGCAATTGCTGGATGAATTTAGTGAGGGAATGGAGAATTTTAAATTTACCGGTGCCAATGATGATGTTGATGCCTTAACCAATCAGCTCAATGCACATATGGACTCACTTAGCAACACCCGTGATTCAAAGATGCAAAGTTTTTCATCACGGCTATTTGAAGAGCGAGGCAATGGTCAAAAAACTCAGGAGAGTTTGGCTTTTGCGCTGGCTCGGATTTCGCCGGCAACATCATTATCTCTGGCGACTTCATATCTGGCCGGAACTTCTGTTGGTCTGAAAAACAGGTTTTATGATGAAGCCAAAAGCTATCAAGAGCAGTATGGAAGCTTTCTGAAAGAAAAAACCGGCTTAAATGCTGGCGGCGGACTCAGGATACGAACATCCTCAGCTTGCACTGCAGCAGAAGATAAAGAGAATGAAGAAGCCAAAAAAGAAAAACCGAAGGGAATTGATACGAAAGAGCTGCCCGAATTCAAATATACCGATGTCACCCCGGCCGAATCGGTTCAGGCGGCGGTAGCGGATATGGGATTATTACTGTTTTTTAATTTTATATTTTTTGCCGGGGCATTTGTCGCCTTTGGGAGATATGATGTCAGATAAAATTATTATTGGAGAAACGGTATGTTTATAACATTAGTTCAAAAAGAGCTGAGAGCAATCATTCTCAGTCCGAAGTTTGTCGGAACCTTCGCCGTTTGTTCTGTTCTGATAATAATTTCGATATTCACCGGAATCTCAGAATATAAGACAATGGTAAACCGGTATGAGGCAAATTCGGAACTGGTCGATCAGGAACTTCGGCAAAGCACATCATGGGGACGGATGAATACAAAAGTATATCGCGCGCCTGATCCGATGCAGATTTTTGTTTCAGGGTTGGATTATGATATCGGACGTTGGTCATCCGTTTCTGGCGAAAGAAGCGCCAAACTTAAAAACAGCGCTTATTCCGATGATCCGATCTATGCCATCTTTCGTTTTATTGATTTTTCCTTTATTGTGCAGTTTGTGCTGACCCTGTTTGCGATTCTTTTTACTTTTAATGCCATCAATGGCGAAAGGGAAGACGGGACGCTAAAATTGGTCTTTTCCAATTCGGTCTCGCGGGCGCAATATATTATAGCCAAGGCGCTGGGGTCGTGGCTGGGATTGGTGATCCCGATTTGTATCCCGATTTTATTGGGGTTGCTATTAATACTGTTTTATAATATTCCGTTGACAATGGATCACTGGTTCCGGATCGGCCTTTTTCTATCTTTATCGCTGTTGTTGTTTACCTGTTTTATAATTTTGGGCGTTTTTATCTCATCTTTGACTAAAAGCTCATCGGTCTCTTTTCTGACCGCTCTGGTCGTTTGGGTCGTGTTTATTATGATTGTACCGAGAGCCGGGGTAATGGCTGCCGGAAATATTGTCAGAGTTCCCCGTATTGCCGAAATTGAAGGACAGATCAGCGGTTTTTCCAAAGGACGGTGGGAGCAATTCTATCAGAAGATGGAAGAGGGGTGGGAAGATAAAGCCAGAGAATCATCTCACAACGATGAACAAAGTGACGAAATGCTCTGGGCTAAGATGGAGACAATAGATTCCCTAAGAAGAGAAATTGAGAAGGAGATCGATCAGTACGGCCTTAGATTACAGGAGGATTTAAGACAAAGGAAATCGGCTCAGGAGAAATTAGCTTTTGTTTTATCTCGATTTTCCCCTGCTTCAGCCTATCAACTGGGAGCGATGGCGCTGGCTGGGACAGATATCAGGGTGAAAAATCGGTATGAGGATGCCATCAATGAATATCGCAATCAGTTTTATCAATATGTTGAAAATAAGCAAGATGAAACCGGCGATAATGGGCATATAATGATGGCTATTACAATGGAAGAAGATGGCCCTATGGATATGTCGATCAAGGGGAGCCGTAGCAAGGACCAACTTGATATTACTGATGTCCCGCGATTTGTCAGGCCGATTGTATCGCTTGCTGAGACTGTGACTCCGGTTGTGGTCGATTTCGGGTTATTGATATTATATATATTATTATCATTTACCGGAGCATTTGTGGCGTTTCTCCGTTATGACGTGAGATAATTTATTAGAGTAATATTGTTTTTGAGGAAAGAGGTGAGAATAAAAAAGCCGCCTGGTAATCAGGCGGCTTTTTTTATTCAGTAAAATATTCTTAGAAACTATACAAAAATGTGACTTTACCAAACATTGAACCGGAATCATAATTATCGTCAGTCTCTTCACCGCCGATAAAGTAAGGGCCGTTCAGCAGGAATTCCGGATCGAGGAGGGCATCAATTTCCAATGCTCCCCAATGGAAACCGGCACCGAGGAAAGTTGTGGTGGTTGTAAATGATTCACCATTTATGTAACTATAAGATGCATCGCCAGCGGGCCAGTTTTGGGTGTATTCACGCTCAATTTTATACTGATTCCACATTGAAGTCACTCCGGCACGGAAATCCATCCATTTGAACACTTTGGCGTCAATACCGAGTTTGAAATATGGCATTGCCTTGTAAGTCTGTTTTGTTTCGGCATTATCATCGTCGTAGACGTAACTCGTGTCAGAATAGGTGGTAGTTGAGGAATACGATCCGAAGGTGACACCAAAATCGGTTACAAATAGGACATCTTCAGCTGCATCATAGTTCATTCCCCAGCCAAGATCCAGATAAGACACTTTGGCTTCGTCAGTGCGAAGAACCTGCCAGTCTTCTACGGTTTGG
>JAQBFG010000290.1:0-5474 GCA_032123495.1 Candidatus Zixiibacteriota bacterium
AGAATCGGTTTGCCCATCTCGGTGGCTCGGCCGATAGCTTCATCAACCGCTTCAATACCAGCCAAACGCCTGACAAACAGGGTGGCACCACTTTTGGCCCTTCTGATGAAAAACATGGTAACGAGGAAAAATCCAAAGACAAAAAACAGGACCGGAACACGTCCGGTATTAAACCATTGCCCATAACACTGCACCGGCCCAAAAATTTGAGAATCGGTAAAGACCAGGCTATCGAGTGTCATTGTCCTGACTTTATAGAAATAGTCAGTATGGTCGGCCATGTAAGAAGGGGACTCTTCCTCTTTTGATCCAACATCGTTAAATCTTGTATCGCCAAGCGGAAGTTTGCCGTATTCCTCAAATGGTCCCTCGGGCGCTTCGGCACGATATACCACATATCCTAATACGTTATTCTTCCCTCCGCCATCATCAACCGATTTTACCCAATGCAGTTCAATGGCATGCCCATGATCGTTATCCATATCAAAGGCATTAAGGTTTGATATCGGTTCCGGCGCAAAAGTCTCTGCTGTTGTTTCCAGCGAATCTGTAACTGCCACTTCATCCTGAGTGAAGGCGGTTGGACAGAGACATATAAACAGCAGGCAACTTAGAAATAGAAGTTTTAGCTTCATAGGCACCTCGTAAATATATTTATATTAAATTTGAATTAACTTATCAATCCCAGCCAATCATTAAACAAAAACGTCAGCCGTCCCACTAAAAGCGAAACACGACCCATAACTGTATATCCAAAGGAGGCTCCAAAAGTAATCATCAAAATCCAAATGCCAACCCTTGACGCATGACCGAAAAATCCTTTATGTTCCTTAGAGAAGAAGAAATATATCAATCCGCTAAAGACACCAATAAATATCACCCAGTTGCCGAGAGTCATAACAAACTGACCCGAGGCACTAAGCGAAAAATCGGAGAAAAACGGACCGATCCCTTTCCAATCTACCAATAACGGTATAAACGTATTGCTCACCTGTGTAATAAAATCGGTGCGCAAATATCTAATCAGATTTAGACCAGCGGTGGTTCCAACAATAAAAGCAAGCGACCAACGCGACAGCCAACCACCTTTTGGCGACAGCCGCATCAGAAGCATCATTCCCAGTATCAGCGGAACAAAATAATGAATTTCAAACTCTTTTGGCGGAACTTCAAAGAAATCCGAAAGTGTGGTCGACACTTTTGGTATAAAATTGCCAACAAAGGTCGACCAGAAACCGACACACATCCAGTATGCAGCCGATATACCGACAAACAGATGCTCGGCAAATTTGTAATATGGATTATCTTTGTATAGAAAAGAGAAAATTGCAAGAGTCAAAAA
This sequence comes from Candidatus Zixiibacteriota bacterium, assembly GCA_032123495.1. Taxonomy (GTDB): domain Bacteria; phylum Zixibacteria; class MSB-5A5; order GN15; family PGXB01; genus JAAERC01. Next base: position 1,343 of record JAQBFG010000290.1, read on the forward strand.
TGCAGCGAAAGTGATAAAGAAAGCATCGCGGATCGATAGTAAACTATCCATCCCGGCTTCCTGCAAAAGAGATATTTTAATTATCCAACTGATAATAAATAAGACAATGACTCCGCCAAAAATAATTAAGGATAAACGTTTTGATTTATCCATCACTCCTTCCTCCTTTTTGCAAAGAAGAATGATAGATTGCCAATCACGATAAAGGCCATCACAACCATATGGGCCAGAGTCTGTGGACCCATCATCTCAATACCGGGCGTTGGCATGTCGGCAAATTGAGGATAATTTTTCTTCATTTCAGATTCATATTCGGCCGCACCCTTTATCCCACCGAGAAGACCAATCAACTGCATTGGATAATAAGGGTACAGCAGAGGTGTTGACACCGCCGCACTGGCACCGGCAAGAGGAATATTACCAGGATCAGCCGCAAACAAAACCCACTCTTTTATTCCCGGAAATCCGCCGCCAACCGAAATCATCAGGTCCATATCTTTGAGTGATCTGATACCCTGAAAAATCTGAACCGAATCAAGATCAACACCATTCACGTCGGTTGCATACATTTTTCTAAAATCTGTAATAATTACATTAAGAACACCCTGATTGCCAGCTTTGTATCCGATATTGATATAATCGACACCATCAATTTTATTTGGGAATTCTTTCTTGATCACATTTTCTACCGCCGATGCTCCGAGTGATTGACCGGTCGCCCACAAACCCATAATAATAACTTTATGATCTTTGGCCAATGAATGGCGGATGAAAGCATTTGACATCGGTTCGACTTCCGGGGCCATCGAGGGACCATAATCAAATGAAATAAGAATTACCGAGCCGGATGGAAGGTTGTCTACTTTGTCATAGACGCCTTTAACAATCGGGGTTGCTTTTTCGGAAAAGGTGATATCAAATAATAGCGGAACTGAAACTGCGATTCCAATAAATAAAAATATAATTCGTCGTTCTACTTCGCGCCCGGATAAGGAACGGATAGTCAGCCAGAGTAAACCGCCGATGATAGCTGCAATAGATAATATAAGTCCAATATTAGTCATTATCGACCCCCAGGTATGTCCGTTCGACACCAAGAATTAATCGTAATGACATCGACACCACACCAAGTGCAATACCGATCATAATCGCTCTTTGACCGGCAAGATTTGGTGATACCATGATCCAAATCGCCAAATTCGGAATCTGCATTATCGAAAAAGATTCCGGTATCCAACTGGTGGCATACATACCAAGCGGAGTGCGTCCTAATAAAATTACAAAAGCAGCGATAAGAAGAATTGTCGCATCTATATTTTTGGCCCGGAATGCACGATACGAAGCCGAGGCAACATAAAAGGCCAATAAGGCGTACATCGATGCCCCGAGCGGATTAAAAATCCAATCATACATCAGCTGGAACAAAGATCCGGTCGCGGCGACATCGGCGGCAATTCCGCCCGGATTCCAAAGTTTGAACAGTCCGGCCATTAACATCAAACCAAAGCCGCAGATCGTAACTACTGAAAAACCCCAATCTTGTCGTTTATTATAAATCTTACTGGTATGAATTCTTATTAAATTTCCGCCGCCGAGGAAAAAAGCAAAAACGGCGATGATATCGAAGAAAATAGAAAAATCTTCACCAAGCCGCTCAGCTGGCGGGAAAAATACCGAAAGTATCAGAACGGTACCAACGATAAAAGTAATTACAACCGGAACTTGCTTTTTCAAACCTTCCCGCTACCTCCGTTAATTCCTAATCGTGAACATGGAACGCATTATATCATACAAACTATCAAAAAATGTCACGCCCCAGGCATCCGAAATAGTTACACTAATCACGCCAAGCAAAATAGCGATCATGGCGATCAATTTACCAACATCCTGTCCCTTTAAAGATCCGAGTTGCTTTGGTTCGCCGGATAAATAAGCCGAGGCCGCAAAAAGCTCCTCACCTATAAGAGTATAGTCGCAGGCGGCGACAAAAAATGGCAACTGGGCCGGCATCGCCGTCCCGGCAATCTGAATTGCACCAATTGAATTACCGGTCTCAGCCAAAATCAGCGATTCGGCAAAAAAGGCGCCAAGATAAAAACAGGTGGCCGGTTTTTCACGAACCATAATACCGTCAACGGCGGCAACATAACCAAACTGTTCATCGGTGATATAACGAACCATATCGTCGTTATAGGCATCAGGACGACCGGCACTGATATATGCTTCCCGGATTGTTTCGCGCGCGGTTGTCATCACCAGCGAACGAGCGACCGGCATATTAATTTTTATATCATAATCGGCAACAACCTTAGCAACTCGCCCCAATAGAGTGATACCGGCAATAGTTTGAACGTCGTCCATATCATTAATACCAGGGATAAACAGAATCGGTCGACCCATCTCGGTCGCACGGCCAATAGCTTCGTCAACCGCATCAAGACCGGCGATTTTCCTGATAAATAGTTTTTTGCCCGCCTTGGCATGAGCTATAAAATAAATGACCGCACCGGCAATTAATAATCCTATTATAAAAAGATTCAGCAGATTCCAGTTAATAAATTCGGTATCAGGAACTACAATATTTGAAAGCTCTGATTCAACAATCTTGCCATCATACACGGCACCAATTTTATAAATATAACTCTGCCCGCTCTCAACACTTTTGTCGGTATAGGAGTTGAACCCAGGCAAGACAAGACCAACCTCGACAAAATCGGATGAGCCATTTTCAGAACGGAAGATTAAATATTCGCTGAATTTATTATCATCGGCTGATAATGTCCAGGTGACATCAACCCCATCACCGCGATCATAAACATGATCGATAGCGACAACATCAGTCGCAGCGGCAGGGGAAAAATCATTAATTGAGTAACCAATTTCTTCTTCTGTATCCTGACCAATCGCCAGAAAAGAGAAAGAAAATATTAATATTATAGAAATTGTAAAAATAGAGATAAAGCGAAAAGGTTTAAAATAATCAGGCATTGTTATTTAATGAGTCCCAGCCAGTCGCCAAAGATGAAATCCATTCGGCCGATTAGCAGAGACATACGACTCATCACGGTGTATCCAAACGAAGCACCAAAGGTTATCATTATCACCCAGATACCGACTTTGGCGGTTGCTCCAAAAGCACCTTTATGCTCCTTGGAAAAGAAGAAATAGACCAGACCGGTAAAGGTTCCACCGGCTATAATTATTTTATTAATTACACTTCCAAACGATGCCGAAAAAATAGGATCACCATATCCGGAGCCAAACAACGGCATAATTGTGGCATTAACCTGAAACATGACATTCGATGAAAAATAGTTTATCAAATAAAATCCGGCAATCGCCCCAACCACAAATGCAAGCGGCCAGCGGGAAATCCAGCCAATTTTAGAAAAAAGGCGCATCAGCATCAAAAATCCCAGAACACCGCCGATGAGCAGCATATAATTCCCATCCTGAGTTACACCAACATAAAATTTGCTATATATATTATCCCAAAATAGCGTGATAAACCAATATCCGGCCGAGGAACCGACAAAAATCGCCTCACATAATTTGTACCAGGGGTTATCACCATACAAAAACGAGATAATGCCCAGTGTCAAAAAGGCGCCTAACCAGATTCCAATTAATTCAGCCATTTCCATACTTATCTATCCTAACTCAGTCCAATCTAAGCTTCTTCTTTCTCAGCAGCTTTTTTTGATTTCTTTCGTTTATCACCAAGGAAAAAGGCCGCGTTACCAATTATAATAAATGCAATAACAACTACATGCGCCGCTGACTGCGAAACCATAAATTTGGTCCCTTTACCAATTACGCCAACAACTTTTTCAAACTCCGCAGCACCATTTAATCCCCCCAATAAACCTTTCAGCTGACCGGCATTCAAATAAGGGTAAACCTGCGGAGCCTGAACAGCGGTGTTCCCGGCTCCAAGCTTAACCCCATATCTGTCAACCGCTACCTGAACCCATTCAATCGTTCCGGGATAACCGGCCGAGAGGTTCATCGAAAAATCAATATTTGAAAAATTTGTAATCCCATTAGCCAATGGCAAGGAATCATACGGCGTTCCGTAAAAATCGGTTGGGAACATACTCTTGAAGCTGCTACCCATTCTTTGAATAACAAA
>JAQBFG010000291.1:0-5412 GCA_032123495.1 Candidatus Zixiibacteriota bacterium
CTGCCCAACACCAAAGGCTTCAAAGATGACAAAAAATTGAAGAGTTAATCGCCTTCAATAAAATATTTAAATGTAATGTTAAATCAAACGTTGCCTAGCTTATTAACAAATTAAACAAATAGTCAGAATTGTCAAGATAAATCGCCGAATTTTCCAACTCTTAGAAATAGATTTGTCTTGAAGAATAACTCTGATTTAACCAAATCAGGCTGATTTATGAATTTTTTGCAGATTCTCAATCATTTTGAAACAAAAATAGCAAAATGGCGTAAGTAAAGATGAACATTCCTTTTCCTTGCCTATAACGGCGTCGCCAAAAGGCGACGCTGTTTGCTTTTATACAGATTTTAAATGCTTCCATCCAATAAAAATAATTGACAAAGGAAAACTCAAACTGGTTTATTGCTATCTAATAGAAAAAGAATAAAAATACTGATAGAAATGAGTCGGAATATATAAATGAAACCTGCTGGCAACCTTAAGAACGCCAAAACCCGCTGGAAACCTGAACCTGATGATATTATCAATATTCTCAGGGATCATGAAATTTGGCTTGAAACCGATGGAAACAAAGGAAATCGGGCTGAGATATATCATGCCGATTTAAGTGGTGCCGATTTATATAAGGCCAACCTGAGAGGTGCCCAGATCTGGGACACCTATCTGTATAATGCCAATTTACGAGAGGCCGACTTATCCGAATCCGAAGGAATCAAATCTGAATATCTGGCCGGAGCTGATCTCTCCGGCGCCCAATTGCCTGATGATACTCAACAATTTAGAACCCTTGATGAGATAAAAAAACAATCCAAAAAATCCCGTTACATTTTATGGGGCACATTGATTGTGCTGCATTTCTGCTGGATTATGCTCCTGGGGATCTCCGATGCTAATATTTTGTCACGGGTACATCTTTTACCGTCATTAATGCCGGAGTTATATATACCATCGTTCTGGTTTTTTGGACTTTTACCTGTAATTCTTCTCGGTTTACATATCGTCCTGAATATGAACCTGCAGCATAATTGGGAAAAAATAGCCGAACTACCAACTATTTTCCCTGACGGTGTTTCTGTTGATAAGAAAATATTCAAATGGCATGTTAATAATCTGGCAACCCCTCATTTGAAAAATCTCAACAAGGAATTATCCTTATTTCACAAGCTTTTAAATATCTTTTTGGCCTTTACCGTCCGCTGGGTGGTACCACAAACTCTCGCCTGGTTTTGGCTTAAATATTTGGTCAGACACGACTGGGGTCTCTCGATATATCATATTTTTATTGTCACTCTGGCGATTCTATTTGCATTCTTTTTCCATTTTCTTACTCGTCGGACTCTGAGACGCAAGAACTTAAAAGGAAGCAATATATTCCTTCGGCTTGTATATCTGGTGGCTATATTTATTCCATTTTTTGTTGTCTCGTTTGGAGTTATCCAATCTGTTCCGCAGGAATTTGAAAAAGGCTCTTTTTCAATTGCACCCAAAATCGCCAGTGCATTTGGTTATAACCTGTTTTTAGACTTTTCCAATGGCGAAATCTCCAAAAAACCGAATAATTGGACCGGGGAAAATAGAGAGATCTCATCGGTTACCGGAGCGGACCTAAAAGATTTATATGCGCCATATTCAAATGGACGGCAGGCCTTTCTGGTTAACGCCGATCTTTCTTATGCCAATTTAAAACTTAGCAACCTTGATTCGGCCGATATGAGGGGTGCCAATTTAACAGGTACAAAACTAAATGGTTCGAGTCTGGTTGGCGCCAATCTTGAATGGGCCAATCTGACCGGAGTGTATCTTGATAGTGTTAATCTGCTCGGGGCCAACCTTACCAATGTTACCGGCTTGACCATTCATGCTTTGCACAAAACCGAGAATTGGTTATATGCGCAATATGGTGGAGCAATATTGGATTCGCTTAATCTGCCGACCGATCATAACGAAAAAGTAAAAAACAATGATTTAAGCGGTTATGATCTCAGCGGTATCAATTTCAGCGGTGTCACTCTCGCCGGATTCAATTTTTCCGGCGCCAATTTGCAAAATGCTGATTTAACCGATGCCGATCTGACCGGAGCTAACCTGTTTTCAACTGATCTACGTGGCGTCGTTGGACTTGAAAAAGAAAAACTGCAAACTGCCTTGAACTGGTTTTTTGCATTATACGACGAAGATCTAATGACCGGTTTTGGCCTTCCAGCTAATCATATTGAACTGACTAAAAAGAGAGATTTTCGAACCTATAATTTTGAGGGAATCAATTTATCCGGAGTAGATTTCAAAGGTGCCAATCTTCGCCAGGTGAATATGAAAAATGCAATTCTGCTGGATGTCAATCTACAGGATGCCGATCTTTACGCAGTCGATCTGACCGGCGCAGATTTGACCGGTGCTAATTTCAAAAGTGCTATCCTGCTTGATACCGATATCCGGGGTGCAAATCTAAAAGGTGCAAAAAATCTGACGATGGAACAACTTCGCTGGGCGATATTTGATTCGGCAACAACTTTTCCAGATTCATTGCAGGATCCAGCTGCCGAAAGACTACGGAAGAAATAACTTAGACTCGCTCTTCTGAAAAACCTCTTAATTTCTTTCCATAAAACAGATCGTCCCCAAAATTTGAAACATGACGAGCAAACGATGAATTATTAATACCGAGACGCACCAGATTATGCAGCAATGTTGGTGGATGCGAAAATGGACAGACTTTCATACATAACCCGCAATCGGTACCAATCAGCCGCCAGTAGGTCAGACATTTCTCCACATTAAGCGGCCACTTATTAATACCACGAACTTCTTTTCTATCGTCATTTGGAATTGCTCCCGATGGGCAATTTACCGCGCACTTTTTACATATCTCACAGAATGATTGCACCCCAAACTGAATCGGTTTATCAGGCACCAGCGGTAAATCGGTCGTGATACCACCCAGTCGGACTCTCGCCCCATATTTTTTGCTGATTAAATATCCAAACCGTCCCAACTCTCCCAATCCCGCCTCAACCGCTACCGGCGGCAGCATTATCTGATAATTGCTGTCAGAAATATGCGCCCGCGCCGAATATCCTATTTCACGAATTGCCGCCGCCAGCGAGGTTGATATCAGGGCACTATTGAGATACTGCCGCGCCGCCTCTTCGGTGATACCTATTCGCGGAGCCGTCTCTACCTGCTCGTAATTCATCTCAAGTGTAAAAACCACCGCAAATTTATGATTGTTATTTATCGGTGTACCCCACGGCTCAGGACCACGACCAACATGGGAATAAACATATTTCTGATTAAGCGGGGCGATCCCGACTTCATCGGCACCTAAATGAAGTGCTAATTTCTTGATGACTTCTGTCATTTTCGCAGAATCGATATTTTCGTGCGCCGACAACACCGGGCCATCGACCTTAATTGTAAAACTGCCAATTGTCTGGAATAATGCCTGAATCAATCCTGAATGAAATTCATCATAGTATCGGCTGCCGGGACTGAGCAGTGGCGGAAGTTTACGGATACGATCATCGACTGCTTTTAATTCAGGATGAGCCGTATAGTACTTTTCATACTTTTCAGTACCGGACAGATACTCCTCGCGGGCAAACATCGTATCGCGCTCATCAACTTTATCGGTTACCTTGCCATACTCAAATATTTTCTGACGATTAAATGGGAGAAAGAATAACAATCCAAAAATTATAACGATAGCAATTAAAATCATTTGCACTATTGGTGCATAGCCTAAATAATATTGTCCACCGATCCATCCGATACCGAACACCAATAGAAACACAAAACTTAAAATTGTCGCTCGGGCTTTTTTTTCAATTAATGAATAGGCCGAAAACAGAGCGAGCAGAAAAGTCAGCAACCCGCCAAAAATATAATAAACAATCTCAAGAAGCATTATTTGCTCCGCTGACGAACCGCCTCAAACAGACATATGCCGGTTGCTACCGATACATTAAGATTCGCGACACTTCCTTTCTTGTTGGACATCGGAATTTTCACCAGAAAATCGCATAAATCACGAGTCAGACGCCGCATCCCCTTTTCCTCAGAACCCATCACTATCGCCAACGGACCTTTCAGATCGACATCGTAGATAGTTTTTTCAGATTCATGCGCCGTGCCGACAAACCAGATACCTTTTTCTTTCAAATCACGCATCGTCCGGGCCAGATTGGTCACCTGCACAAACGGAACATCCTCAGCTCCACCACAGGAAATTTTCTGCACTGTTTCGGTCATCGGCGCCGAACGGTCTTTGGGGGTGATCACAGCATGTATCCCTGCTCCGGAAGCCGACCGGAAACAGGCGCCAAGATTATGCGGATCGGTAACACCATCGAGGATAAGTAAAAATGGCGGTTCTTTCAGATTATCCAAAATTAAATCCAGATCAGTCTCGTTGTATGTTTTGATCTTTATGGTAAGATCAGTCTGCTTATATTTTCTATCCGGTCGTTTCGGCATAATCAAATCCTTATTTATTGGTGCCCCACAGCTTGCTGTGGGATAGTCTCCAATATTTAATACTTTTGAATCCTATAATTCAAACTACAGCAAAATTGTAATTTGGGCAAACGGTTTGTATTTCAATAAATTGTCGCGGTATTCAAAATTCTTTCTAACTATTTTGACTCCATTCAATTACAGCGAAAATGGCTTCGTTTTGCATATAAAAAGTTTTTTGACTGCCATCTTACTAGTGTTGTCACTTTTTGGTTGTTATTCATACGGTTACAAAAACATCCCAAAATTGCAAAATGGGTTCCCTCCTTCGAAGGACAGGCGTTTTGTCAAAAACGGGTTTTCGCACAATTTCTTTGTAGTAAAATTGTAATTTTTTATTTTATCCAACCAGACATATACACAAGAGTGTGAATATGAATCAACATTGAATTGGTGGGGAATTTGTTAAGAAACAGACGATAAATGACGGGGCAGGCGGCCATTTTTATTGTAATATTGTGGAATAGGTAATATACTAACTGTATTAATATGAAGGGATATATTTGCAATTTCAAAATGAAAAATAATCATATATTTATTTTAAACTTATTTTGCCTGACGGTTTTTGTAATAACTTTAAATGTGCTCATTGGTTGTGCAAAACCATGCTATACATTTGTTACAGTAAATGGCGAAATCAATAGCAAAACAATAAGTGATACATTAAATGTTTATTATGATGTTTATGTAAAAAACGGATCAGGAGGAATGGGTCTTCGCGAAACCAATGATAATAATTCAATTGATTCAGCTTCTATAATTATCCTGGGAAACAATAACAAATTTGAAAAACAACAACTAGACACCATTATTGAGCATAATATTAATTTACAATTAGACACTTTAAAACGATACAAATTACAATATCAACAAGATTCCAATATTCAATTCACAAATTGG
>JAQBFG010000292.1:0-3097 GCA_032123495.1 Candidatus Zixiibacteriota bacterium
ACGGTCGCTTCCGGATTGTATTGTCTCATTAACACCACTAAACCGGCAATAACCGGTGCTGCCATCGATGTCCCGGTCGAATACCGATAACCGCCGCCTTTGGCAGTAGTGTAAATACCAACACCGGGAGCCACGATCTCAGGTTTAATACTGGTGCTGTCACAGCTGGATGGGCCACGGCTCGAAAAAGAAGCGATCACACCGGTGTTATGATCAATTGCTCCAACCGCAAAAGAATTTAGCGGTGACCTGGCGCTATTGGCCGGATTACGTAGACTATATGGCTCGGGACCTTCGTTTCCGGCGGCAAAGATAGTAACAATACCGGCTGCTTCAACATTATCAATTACCTGAAAAAATGTTTCGTCGCACGGCTCAATAATTGATGTTGGGATCCCCCAGCTATTTAAGACGACATCAGGCATGTCATCGACAGTTGCCGGATTGCCATCAGGATCAACGACCCATTCATAGGCACTTAATATATCAGAAATCGTATTGCTTAATGTCTGTCCCTGATCAACAACCGCCGCACCCATCCATTCTGCTCCCGGAGCAACTCCAATAGTATCGGTAGCGGTACTGCCAACCATAATGCCCATCGTCTGTGTACCATGACCTACGACGTCAAGAGGGGTAGACGTGGTCTGACGCGGCGCAAACCAACTCGCTGCCGCGGAGGCACTGTTGCCATGCCATTTACTCTTCAGAGCAGGATGTTCACCGTCAACACCGGTATCGAAGTTACAAATAAGTCGGTCGGAACCATCGATGCCCATATCCCAAAGTGCCGGGATATTCATCGCTTCTAAATGACCGTAATTGCTATTTGTCTTAAAGGCAGCAAGATCTACTTCGACCGGTTGAATATATTCAGCGACACCATTTTCGATTACTGAAACAACTCCAGAAATCTTTGTCAGCGCATCGATTTGGGAAAGCGGAATTTCAAAAGCCAATGCAGAAGTTATCCAGAATCTTTTTATTTGAACACCCGGATTCATCTTTGAAATCTGGGCACTTATCGATTCTAATAAATCAGAATTTCTAACTTTGAGATCTTCGATAACCATTTTATGTTTGGTTCTGAAATCCAAGGCTTTAAACGAAGCAGCTTTGGCAGGAGCAGAACTCGGGTTTTCATCTTCGACAAACACAATAACCTGTAACATGGAATCTGATTTTTTATCATCAATCGAATTAAAAGAAGCAAGCGACTTTGAAATCGATGGTGACATAGATACGGCCGAAACCGACCCTATTCCCAAAATAAAGATTGACGCAAACAATGACACGAATAATAGACTATTAATTTGACGTAACATATTATCTCCTTAAATAAAAACCAAATCTTGTTTGAGCAACAGGTATGCCTGTGGAGATAATCATTGAAATATCTGATATTCCTTTAACTTGAGAAGAGTCTGTGGTTACTATCTTATTGATATGATATTACTTACAAGATATTCGAGATGTGTATGAAATTTGAACAGTGAATTTCTTCGGTATCTATATCTGCTTACCAGCCAGGCTGATAGTTGCAAACAGGAAACAGTTTGCAACTTTAGCTAGCAGTTGTAAAACTAAATAAAGTTGATTATCTTAAATATATATGAGAAGGAATTTACGGACATTTATCAGCGATCATCCTTTAGTTGCGATAATGATCCTGGCCGGAATAATACGAGTAATATTCCTGCTATTTTACTATAATGACCAACAATGGGATCAGTTGCTGGTAGATTCGCTTTTTCACAATTACTGGGCACAATCAATAGCCGATGGCAATCTCATCGGCCACGAAGCATTCTTTCGGGCCCCTTTCTATATTTATCTTTTGGGCGGGATATATTCAATATTTGGCAGTTCGATTCTGGCCGCCAGAATATTCGGACTCATTATTGGTATCTCATCCGTTTATGTCACTGGCCGAATATCGTTCAAACTTTTTGGGAAAAAATCAGCCATTATTGCGGCCCTGATTCATGCTCTTTACCCGATAGCAATATATTTTGAAAGCGAGTTATTAGTAGATAGCCTCTTTACACTACTTTTTGAATTATCGATTCTATGCTTTCTGTATACAATAGAAACTAAAACGATAAAATGGAGTATTCTTACCGGGCTGGTTATCGGATTGGCCGCCATAACCAAGCCGACAATTCTGGCTCTGTTACCTATTTATATAATCTGGATATTTATAAAAAACCGTAAACTGACAAACTCATTTGTGCATAGCATAATATTAATTGGCTCTTTGCTAATTATCATAATACCGGTAACAGTTCGCAATTATTTAGTGGCCGATGATTTTCTGCTTATATCGTCATCTGGCGGAATTAATTTTTTTATCGGTAACAACTCCACCGCCGACGGCTCTACAGCCTCTATGCCGCCACCTTTGGGACATAACTGGCAGATGAAGGATATTAACTATATTGCGGAGAATGAAACCGGTCGAAAATTGAAAGCATCTGAAGTATCAGATTTCTGGTATCAAAAAGGTTTAAATTGGGCAACAGAAAACAAAATCGATTTTACAAACTTATATTTGCGCAAATTATACTTATGTTTTAACAATCTGGAAATATCTAACAACAGAGACTTAAATATATTTTTCAAAAATAATATGCTATTGAGGCTACTTCCTATTAATTATGCCTTTATTCTGGCATTGGTATCAATAGCATTATTTTTTATCGCTATAAAGCGGGGATTCAATTCAAATATTCTTTTTCTGATAGTAATTTTATTATTTTATTTACTCATAATATCCCTGTTTTTTATCAATGCCCGTTATCGATTGCCGGTAATACCGTTGTTGATAATTTTGGCCTCTTATGGAATTTCAAATTTATTTAGTACCAACTGGCGAAGCATAAATCTGAAAAATCATTCTGTTGCACTTGTTATCGGCGCCACCGTTTTCCTCCTGTCATATATACCTTCTCCAAAAACGGAATCACAAGAAATTTCAGGAAGCGAATTAGGTGCTTTGAAATATGTTAGTGAACTTCTTGATTGGGACATAAAAAGAACTGCAAATTTATTTATACTGATTTTAATATTTGTTTTTGATCCATTGGCTATTACTTTG
>JAQBFG010000293.1:0-6788 GCA_032123495.1 Candidatus Zixiibacteriota bacterium
GGCAATTAACAGGTAGATTGCATAGTAGGGCAGTCGTGCCACAAAATCGCTAAAACCAAAAGTCGTTTTTGGCGGAGAGAATTTTTCCATTGGATCTTCGGAAAGGATAACAGTAATGTCCTGCGTTTCAAGATTTACAAGAATCACCTTTTTTTCTTTTGTGAAATATACTTTTTGAATAGCAGGATCGGTGAAATTTATCTGATAGGCAGAATCAAACAGGTCACCGTATCTGATGCCGACATAATCTTCAACCACCCCTCGGAAAACCGTCTGCTGTGTAACCTGAGGGACAAAAACCGTATCAAAAATTGTGTCTCCGATATTTATGTCTTGAAAAGCGAGAAAAGTCTCCAACTGATCTATCATATTATTGTCGATTGACATATAATGCGACGGGACCTCAAGGTTAATATCTTGCTTAACATCATTATTAGTAAAAAAACCGATAATACTGTCATTAACTCGTTTCAGATGAAGATTCTGATAGTTGGTATCGATTGCGGCATTCAATTCGGTCCCAACATAAGACCCGTCCTGATTGACATAGTGCCGATTAATAATTGCAATCTCCATTGGATTACCAAGGGCAGTATAATCAAATGATAGTTTTTCCTCGAATTTGAAGGCGTCGCTCCCGTCAAATTCAGATTCACCCTGATAAATCGATTCCAATATTCCAAATTGCTGATCATTAATTAGAAACAGATAAGTCCGTTTGGAATCCTCTCCCCGAAATTCATTGATCGATTTTACCGGTGTTAGTGCGACAGCTATATTGGTCAGGACCATCAATAATGCAACCGATAAGATAATTAGTTTTTTATTCATAATGTTATCTCCAATTTTCTCTCAATTAATTCCTAATAGAACAGATATGCAATTAAAATATTAAAACTTAAGTCGTATTATTTTTTTGGGATAACAAAAGAAAGCAAAAATGGGGGAAACTAAGCAGTCGACCGATTTGTCCGATAGATACCGCCCTTTTTTAAAGCAAAACCTCATTTCAGCCATTTGGCCAGCCATTCCAATTGTTTTTCATAGACATGCCTGATATTTTTTAGCTTTTGAATTGAATGACCCTCATCAGGGAAATAAAGCAGCTGCGATGGTATTCCCATTCTCTGCAAGGTCGTAAACGCCTGAAATCCCTCACTGATATCGACTCTGTAATCGAGTTGGCCATGAATAAACATTGTCGGCGTTTTCATATTTGCCGCATAGGTCGATGGTGACGAACGAACATATTCATCATAATTTGTCCAGGGTGTCCCATTTGCTTCCCATTCAGGAAACCAAAGTTCATCGGTAGTGCCGTATTCGCTGATCTGATTAAAAGTACCGTCGATACATATCATACATTTAAAACGGTCAGTGTGCCCATTGATCCAGTTGATCATAAAACCGCCATAAGATCGTCCCAGCGCCGCCATCTTCGTTGAATCGATAAATTGATAATTGGCCAAAAGGTAATCAATCCCGAGCATTAGATCTTCATAATCACCTTTACCCCAGTTGCCGGAAACATATTCTTTGAATTTAAGACCATACCCAACCGAACCATGCGGGTTGACTTGCGCGACAACATATCCCTGCGCCGCCAAAAGCTGGGTGTTCCATCCGTAATAATTAAAGTTACTCAGCCAGCACCATTGCGGGCCGCCATGAATTAAAAAAGCAAGCGGATATTGTTTGGTAGAATCGAATCCGGGAGGCAGGGTGATAAAGCCGTGAACCGAGTCACCATTGAAGCCGTCGAACCAGAATTGATCGGCACGGTACATATCTAATCGTTTGGTCATTTCCTCCGTGAAGTATGTCAACCGTTTTAATTCTTTAGATATTATGTTGTACAGATATATTTCATTCGGTTGATTCGATAATGATTTGAGCAAAACTATTTCTTTCCCGTTCGGTGATAAGTCGAATTCATCATAGACCGCATCACTGAGCAGGCACTCGATCTTATTACTTTGGGTGTTCAGACGCCAGAGCATATTAAAGCCGTTTTTGATAGCATCAAAATAGATATATTTAGATTTTGGTCCCCAGATATAACAACCGACTGAATAATCAAAATCGGCAGATAAATTTGTAATCTCTCCAGACTTTCGATCATATAATTTTAATTCATACTGATCTGATTCATAACCTGCCCTTGCTTGCGAGCGAAATGAAATATATTTTCCATCGGGAGAATATCGGGGTGTGTGATCCTGACCTTTGTTTTCGGTGATCTTAGTCGGGGCTCCACCTGTAACGGGAACAATAAACAGATCATTGTTGGTGCTTAGAGTCAGATTGGAATCTTGATTCATAACAAAACAGATCTCTGAACCATCGCCTGAGAAAGAGTAATCGGTATGCCCACCCAGAGTAGTTGTTGGCACATCGTGAAGCTCATTGGTCAATTGATATAAAGTGTCGCCATCAATATCATATATAAATAACTGCTGTACCAAATCATCTTCCCACTGTTTATAATGCCTGAACATTAATTTATCATAGAGGCGAGCTTTGATCTGATTATTCTCTTCTTCGGTTTTTTTAATATTATTGCAGCTGTCAGTGATACATCCGGGGTAACTTTCAGAGACAAACAGTATTTTATCTCCCGTTGGAGATAAAATTGCATCACAGGCTTCCATTGTCAGTGAAGTTAATTGGGTGCCGCTATTATTCTCAAAATCCCATAAATATAATTGATAGCTGTCATCTTCATCTGATTCATAAATTAGCTTCTTATTATCTGGTGTCCATGATGGATTCCATTCGCTGGCAGCATTGTCAGTAAAGTGCAATTGATTGGAGCCATCGCCGTTCATTTTCCAGAGATGTTTTTCGGAACTGTTTTTGTCCAGGTCGTATGTTTTAATAGTAAATATGATCTGTTTGCCATCGGGAGAAAATCGGGGAGACCCGACCATCGGATATGAATATAGATCATCAAATTTAATCTCCTTTGCTTGGGCAGATTGAAAAAAAATTACAAAAGTGAAAACAGAGAATAAACGGATTAATAGATTTGTTAATTGCCTCACCTGATAACCTCCAGTAAGATTTAATAAATATTTGTAAAATAAACCGGGTGGTTAGACAAAAAGCAAGAATAAGTTATTTGTATCATTTTTTATTCGGAATTTATTTTTAAGAAAAAACTTTGAAAACGAGATAAATATAGTATTATATAAACTGAAAAAAATATAATTGTGGCCAACCCATGATAAGGCAACTGGCCGGCAGGAGACGGGGAATGAAAAGATGTATGTTCAGCTTGGGGGCGTTTCTTATTCTATTAATTTTATCACTTTCACACAATACTAAGGTATTTGCGGAAGATTCACCAAAGCATTCAGAGCATAAAGAATGTTTTGTGGATTTGGATGGTGATGGATTTAATGATAATACCAATGACTTTGAAAATAACAGATTCGCAACTGATGAAACTACAAAAGAAAATGAAGCGGGATCAATGGCAGAGGGCGATTGTGAAAAATATGTGTCATTTGATTCAGGAGCCGACACTGATGTTTCAGTATATCTTACCAATTCAGAAAAATTCGGATTATTGAAATTCACAACTCGTGGTTTAGATGGTTGTCGAGGGGAGTCCGAATCTGGCTTTGGCGGCAATATGGGTGCAATGGGCGGTTCGGGACAATCTGGTGGATGTGCAGGCGGAGCTTGCATCGCTGATTAGAATTGGTTTATATATGAATAAATTATTTAAACTAATGATAATAGGTGCAGCTATAATGTTGCTGACGGCTTGCTCGGCGGTGGCAAATCCGCTCTCACTTAAAAGCGATTATTATAATCCGCTTGATTTAAGACTTGAGTTCGGTCTTAATGGTGGCTACACATCCAATTTATTGACCATAAATGACTCATCCGATGTTGAAGATTCATATACGACCTCATCGGTTAAATTAAAATTCTATCCGGTTTCAGCAATGGAAGTGATATTATTCGGAGACTATACATATTATAGTCAACAATATAATTTGAATAGTCTTTCGAAAGGCATTGCCTTTACCTTTATTCCAACCAAAGAGCATTCTCAATTCTCGGCATATTTATCGGGAGGTTTCAGCGGACAGACTTATAAAGATAATTTGAATGCCTATAACAATAACAATTTTAATCTGATGGCATCTTTGGGTTACAATCTGAGCCGGACGTTTTCTTTAAGAACCGGTATCTTATTGGAGTCAAATTCATATCTTTTTTCTGATGTTTCCGACAATGATAGCTATGAAATATTTGCCGGGACCAATTTTACGCTGTTTGGGTCAAATAGCTTTGACATTGAGGGCGGCTATTCCAGTATGAGTTTTTCATACATTCCTGATACTACCGGCCGGATGGATTTGGGCCTGACCGGAAGTTTTGATGTTTATCATACCAGGGGAGACCTGAATTCATTTTATATATCACCTCGTTTTTCTCGCCCGATTGGCTCCAAAACCGGTCTGAATCTTACCTTTCATCATCGGGAATTTCTCAATGCCGATAACGCCGTGGTTTTGGGATCGGCAATCAATTTTATTTCTCCCTGGGGTAATATTTTTGAAGGGCAATCATACACCATTAGTCTGAAAACCATAATTATTCCAAAAATGATTATCTCAGGCGGGTTTGGCTATTGGAAAAAAGCTTTCTTGAAAACGATGGTAAGAACCGATTACGCCATTCGTTTTGCTGAAAAAAGATACGATGAGAAAAACCGATTTTTTGTTATTCTGGAACGCCCGATATATTTCAAATCCGGGGGAGCCCTTAAACCCAAACTGCAGATTGATTTAACTCATAATAATACTACCACCCGTTCAATGTTTAATTATTACGACTATTCCGGTTTTTCCATTAATGCCAGTCTAACTTACGAATTATAGGGGAGAGTCGGTATAGGTAAAGAAACTGAAAAGTTTTAAACTTGACAAATAAGATAAAATAAGTATACTACATTGTTACTTCAATGTTAACGATTGGGAAGTAACGAATTACATTCACTTCTTACCTTCAACGCGGAAGGAGACCTTATGACAGGGCACATGTTTTCATTCTGGCGTCCGCTTATAATTATCATTGCATTGATAATTCTGGCAACATCGGCTATGGCGGCGTCGAATCTATCTTTTAGTAAAGCGAGGGATGTCGACCCATTCCTACGTTTGGAGCAGTCGAAGAATATTGAACCAAATGCTTCGCTAATGACTTCATCCAGCAGGACTGATGTTGATGGACATCTTGTCCTGTATGTAGCGGAACTAACCAGCCGCTGGTGGCATGATGCCATGAGTGAACCGCCTTTTTTGCCTTCTGGACCATTTGAAAATGCGGTGATTGCATATCCATTTGATGAAGAAATATATTTCACTGAAAATTATAGTTTGACTTTGGATTGGGATGCAACCGCTGCTGGATTTGGCGATATTACCGTTGATAATATTAAGGTTGTCGCGGCTTTGTTTAAAAATGAAAGTGTCTATACTCATTTTGTGGTTCCCGGTTCACAAAATCCCGATTTATACTTTGACGCCTATCATTTGATTGCAGCGGCCGAAGCTACCGACGGAAATCCCGGCAGCAATTATTCTGACGGTAATTATACGCATACTGTTTTTATAGATGAATCTGCGGCCACTTGGTGACCGTCCTGTCCGCTCACTGTAAGTGGGCTTTCAGATTTTGAAGCAAACGAAACACATAAATTTATTTATGTGACCAATGTTTGCGATTCCAGCTATTTTATTGGCGATGATGAATATGGTGCAACGATGCAACCATATAAAAATTATATGATAGATAGATACAATTTTGGATATTATCCGACCTGTTATTTTGACGGCGGGCAGGCAGCATTTGTTGGCGGCGAAGAAAGAGTATTATTTTATGAAGACACAACTGAAGCCGTCAGAGGTCTTCCTGTGCAAGATTTGGACTTTAATGTTTCGATGGAATGGCTGGGTGGAGCCCAGATCAGAATCAATGTTAATATGACCAATAATGAATATGAAAACTATGCCCCCGATGCACCCTCGGCGCCGACTGGAAATGCGATGGGTGAGATCAATGGTTCTTATGAATTTACCAGTACCGGAACCGATCCCAACCGTCAGCAGGTTTATTACAAGTGGGATTGGGGCGATGGTGAGGTTACTGACTGGTTGGGACCTTTTGATTATGAAGTCGCCAGCGTTCTGTCTCATACTTGGATAGGTGCGGGACAATATAATATTTTGACCAAGCTGAAAGATATCTATGACGTTGAAGGTCCCTGGTCAAGCGCTGGAATGATTGATATCTGGGAATGCGGTAATGTTGACGATGTCTCAGGTGTCAATATTCTTGATGTTGTTTATATCATCAACTACAAGTATAAAGGCGGTCCTGCTCCGGTTCCTGAATTATCGGCCGATGCTGATAATAGTGGTAGTGTAAATATTTTGGATGTTGTCTCTTTGATCAACTTCAAATATAAAGGCGGCCCAGCGCCAAACTGTCCTTCTTTGTAGATAATTTTATTTGATATAAAATGAAAAGGCCGATTAATCCTCGGCCTTTTTTTATTGGCAGCTTTTGCAATGAAAAAACCCTGCAAGTCTGGTAATTTTATTAGGTTGAATTGTTGACTCGAAATAAATAAAGCCATCGCGCGGGATCGAACCGCGGACCTGCTGATTACGAATCAACTGCTCTACCAACTGAGCTACGATGGCTTATCGAACCGATACAATGTAATAAATGTTGATTAAAACACAACTGAAATATTTGATAAAGAG
>JAQBFG010000294.1:0-9099 GCA_032123495.1 Candidatus Zixiibacteriota bacterium
AAGGCACCATCATTGCCTCCTGCCCCGGAACAGACCGGGCAGTTGGGGCCGCATTCCTGTGCTAAACTTATCCCAGCTAACATTAAAACCAATAATAAACTTATATATGTTTTTTTCATCTCTTTCCCTTTTTAGAATTAAACAGCATAATCCTATTATATTTTTTCAAAATCTTATGATAATTTAGACTAAATTCCTCCATTTTCATTAACCGCCAGTTTCGGAGCGAACCATCCATAAAGAGCTGGGATTAAAACCAGAGTAAGAAATGTCGATGATAGCAAGCCAAAGACAACCACTACAGCCAACGGCCTCTGAACCTCAGAACCCATACCTTGAGATAATAACAACGGGACAAGTCCCAGAATTGTGGTTAAAGCAGTCATCAGTACCGGTCGTAATCTCAACAAAGATGCCTGCGAAATAGCCTCAACAGTCGGCAGTCCGCCATGGCGCAGTTGATTGATATAACAGACTAAAACCAACCCATTCTGAACGGCGATTCCAAAAAGAGCAATAAATCCGACCGAAGCCGGGACAGATAAATACTCTCCGGTTATATAAAGACCGAGAACACCGCCGATCATTGCTAATGGTACATTAATAAATATTAAAGTCGCGCTTTTTAAGTTTCCAAATGACATATACAATAAAAGAAATATCAAAATCAGCGTAACCGGAACGATAACACCCAATCTTTTCATCGCTCGTTCCTGATTTTCAAATTGCCCGCCATACTCCAAATAATAGCCGGATGGCAATTCGATTTTATCGCTAACCAATTTTTTTATATCACCAACGACGCCGCCCATATCACGACCGCGAACATTGCCTGAGACAATCCAGCGCCGCTGATTTTTTTCGCGGTTGATCTGGATCGGGCCAATAATGGTCTTGACGTCAGCAACTTGTGACAGGGGAATAAGAATTCCATCGGAAGAATGCACGAGCATATTTTTAATTGCCTCTGGATCATTACGGTACGGCTCATCGTAACGGACATGGATTCCAAAACGCCGGGTATTCAAAAATATCTGCGAAATAACTTCTCCCCCGATAGCGAGTTCAACAACCTCCAGAATATCGGAGACATCAACTCCATAACGAGCGCATGCTTCACGATTAGCAACAATTTGCACCTGTGGTTGCCCAAAACTCTGCTCCGTTGACAAATCGACCAGTCCTTCAACAGACTCAATCGCTTCCTTGATCTGCTCAGCTTTGTTACGCAAAATAGTCAGATCCTCACCATACAGTTTAATAGCCAATTGAGTCTTAACACCGGAGAGCAGTTCATCAAACATATTTTGAATTGGTTGAGAAAATACCAGTTGGATTCCGGGATATTCTGACAATGACTCATTGAGAGCCTCCACAAGTTCTTCTTTTGATTTATATTGTCGCCACTCTTCGCGAGGTTTAAGGATGACCTGTATATGAGCCGAATTTACCGGATGGGGGTGACTGCCGGCTTCCGGTCTTCCGACCTTGGCAATAGTCTGCTTTACCCCGTCAAAGCCGGTCACGATTCTTTCCAACTTCATAATAGTTTCAGTCGCTTTGACCAGTGAAATAGATGGCGCCATTGTTACATTGATTTGAATTGCCCCTTCTTCCAAGGTTGGAATAAACTCGGTGCCAAGATGCGGAACCATAAAGAGAGTCCCGACAAATAATAATAGAGTTATTACCAGAACGCCAACCTTGTAGCGCAGTACATATATTAGGAATCTCCCGTATATGCTTTTCAACCAACTCACAAAAAAGAATTCCTTCCTCTGTTTTTTCTTGAACAGAAACGAGGCAAGAACCGGGGAAAATATCAGCGCCGCCACCAGAGAACCCAATAAAGCAAAGGTAATAGTAAATGCCATCGGTGAGAACATCTTTCCTTCAATATCCTCAAGAGTAAACAGAGGCATAAAAACAATAATAATAATAGAAACAGAGAATATTATCGGTCGTGCAACTTCGGTACAGGCGGTAACAATTATCTCACGTTTGCTTCTGTTTTTGTATTTATCATCACCGAGGAGACGATGAATATTTTCAACAATTACAATCGACGCATCGCCAAGCATCCCGATTGCAATCGCGATTCCTCCCAATGACATCAGGTTTGCTGACATCTCAGCCATGTTCATAAAAATTGCGGCGATCAGGGCGCAGACAGGGAGAGCCAGGGCGACAATAAAAGCAGATCGTGCATTACCTAAAAACAGAGCGAGAATCAAAATAACCAGTAGTGCACCCTGAAATAACGCATTCCTCACCGTACTGACCGCATTGTTCACCAACGAAGACTGATTGTAATACGGGACAAGCGAGACACCTTGCGGCAATGAATTTTGGACTTCAGGAATTTTTTGATTTAAACCTTCGATGACATCTGAAGTATTGGTGCCGTATAGTTTCATCACGATCCCGGCGACCACTTCTTCTTCACCATTTCGCGTTACCACCCCACGGCGGATCTCTCGACCAAAGTCAACCTCGGCCACATCGCCAAGACGAATCGGAGTTCCATTAATAACCATTAATTGAATATTACGGAGATCGTCTCTTCCTTCAAGTAAGCCTACTCCTCTGACCAGATACTCTTCTGAGCCAATAACCAGAAACTGACCACCGGCATTACGATTATTGTTGGATACGGCATTAACAATATCCTCTAAGCCAAGCTCAAAC
This sequence comes from Candidatus Zixiibacteriota bacterium, assembly GCA_032123495.1. GTDB lineage: Bacteria > Zixibacteria > MSB-5A5 > GN15 > PGXB01 > JAAERC01. The sequence goes on from JAQBFG010000294.1 coordinate 2,689, forward strand.
TTGTTCAGAGCATAAGGATTTATTTTAATTTGATATTGAAGGACATGCCCGCCCATTGACAATATGCTGGTCACTCCCGGTACAGTCTGGAGCTGGTATTTGATGACCCAGTCATTAATTTCTCGCAGATAAGCATCAACCGGCTTTCCACCGGTATTGGCCGTGCTGTCGGCCGCAAGGTAGTACATAAACACCTCGCCGAGACCGGTTGAAATCGGTCCCAAACCTGGTTGCTCATGAAGCTCTGGAAGTTCTCCCGATGCACTGGCCAATCTTTCGGAAACGATCTGCCTGGCAAAATAGATATCGACATCGTCCTCGAAATAAACATATATAACCGCCATACCAAAAGCAGAGGTTGATTTAATCAATCTCACCCCAGGTAATCCGTTCATCGCCGACTCAATAGGAAATGTGATCAAACGCTCAATCTCTTCAGGAGCCATTCCATGCGCCTCGGCAAAAACAGGAACCATCACCGGTGATATATCAGGAAAGGCATCGGTTGGCAGGTTTCGATAATGAAAGAGTCCAATCGCAATCACGCCGATCATAAACACCATGGTGATAAGACGGTTTCTTAGAACCAATTCAAAAAATTGTTTCATTGATACCTCTCCCCTCAATGCCCGTGCCCGGCATGGGCATCCAAATTGCTCGTTACAATTTTGGCCTTCAGTTCAAAGGCTCCGCTTGCGACGTATTTTGCTCCTTCGGTGAGTCCACTTTTGATCTGAGTATGAAGATCATCGCTATCACCAACAACGACTTCTACCGGCGTAAAATTGTTTCTTCCATCGGCAACAAATACGACACTCTTATCCTCAAGATACTGAATCGCATTTTTCTCAACGACCAGCGACTCTTCGCTGGCCTCTGTTGTAATCGTCGCCTGAACAAAAGAACCCGGACGCAGAATGTTTCCGGAATTCGATAAGGTAATCCTCGCCGTCGCGCTTCTGGTGCGAAGATCCATGATCGGAGTGATATACTCAATTTTACCAGTGGTGATATTGTTTGTGCCAATAGATTCGATTAAGGCCGTTTGACCTTTTTTGATTCGACTGGCATCTTTGGGATAAACAGCAAGATTAACCCAAACGGTTGAAAGATCAGCAATTACAAAAATACTATTTTCTTCTGAGATAAACTCGCCAGTAGTTATATGCCGATCAATCACCCAACCGGAAATTGGAGCTTTTATGGAATATGAGTTCATACTTTCATTACTTTCCACAATTGCCACCACATCACCTTCTTCAACATAATCACCAACTCTATAATTAATCTGTAATGCGACACCGGCGAACCGCGGTGCAATATGAGCAAGCCTGTCTTCATTGAAACCGATTTCTCCTGACAATTCAACCGTTCTGCCAATCCGTCCGTGCTCGACATTTAGAAATGTAATACCGGCAAGTTTGATCGCTTCCGGCGTCAATTTAACAGTAAGCCCGTCAGCATCTTCATCATGATCGTCGTGCCCATCTTCTTCATCATGGTCAGCATCTTCATCAAAATCGTCGTGCCCATCTTCTTCATCATGGCCGCCATGCCCGAGCTCATTATGAACTTCCAATGTGTCAGCATGGTCATCATGATCGACCTGAGCCAACCCAATCGAAATTAACCAGGGTATAAGTAAAATAAGCAGAAATATCACTGTCTTCTTAAGCATCCTTTAATTCTCCTTTGTAACATGCATGGTGATACCGGTGAGGCTTTCCAATGCAATAATCTGTTCCTGAATCGTCAAAAGCAGATCATTATGTTCGAAATTAAGATCGTTGAGCGCTCTTTCAGCTTCAAGTAGTTGCGTAAAAGGAACCCTACCCGCCTCATAAGCCTGCTGCAATGTTCGATAAGCTTTTTCTGCCGTTGGCAAAAGTAATGAATCCAATGTACCATGGCTGTGAATCAGATTCTTAAATCGGATGGTATGGGAATTAATATTTGAAATTGTCTCAGTTCTACTTCGCTCAAGGTCATATTCCATTGATCGCAGTTGAGCATCCAGACTCTTCTGCTTTCCCTGATTTCGGTTAAATAATGGAATTGGTAATGAAACGCCAAAAATAAAAGATTTGGAATTATTCACTTCCAATCTTTTGAAACCGCCGCTAAGTGTAACGGCAGGACGTGCCTCTGCAATCGCCATCGCTTTTTCGGCACGTAAAATCTCCTGCTCACTTCGTTTCTGGATTATTTCACGGGTGGAATCGGTCCCGTTCGTTAAAAGCGAGATCCTATCAAACAGATTAATAAAATCAGACTCTGCCCCGGTTGTGACCTTCAGACCCGAGACTTTACCATTCCAAAGTGACACCAAAATCGCTTCAGCAGCATCAACTTCCAGCTTTGCCTGATCAAGAGCCAGTAATGCCCGTTGTTCTTCAAGCTGGGCAAGCAAAAATTCAGACTGAAGGGCGGCACCCCGTTCGAGCCTGTAATTCGTATTTTCAACGATCTCCCTGGCCAGTTCAACTGACTTATGGGACAATCTTACACTCTGCTGGGTATGAGCAAGAGCATGATAGCGTTGCTTTGTTTCGAGATAAAGATCAAAGGTCAATAACTTCACCTGCAATTCGGTAGCATCTATTTGAGCCTGTGCGATATTTTTTCTGGCACTCCGCTGCCCAAAAAGCTCAAACTCCTGAGCCAATGAAATAGAGAATTCAGACTCTTTGAACCCCGGAGAATCCCAGCCAACCTCTTCAAATTCTATGTCCAACTCCGGATTTGCCCAAAGTCCTGCTTGTTTCAAGTTGCTTTCAGCTGCAATCAAGTGATATTCAAATGATTTTAGGGCCGGGTTGGCAGAGGCAACAAGTTGAAATGCATCATCAAGTGATAATTGCGATCCGGTCGATATACTCCCATTCTCAGTAGAATTAAACGGAGCGGTCCACACTGATTCCGCCTTAACATCTATTGATAAAAAGAAGACCACCATTGATATTAAAAAAAGATAAATATTTCCTGTCATTTACTATTCTCCAAATTAATTGATACACGCCTCTTTCCATCCTTCAATTGAAGCGATAAAAAGGAGCCATTTACTGATTAATAAGAAAGCTGTAATCAGCAGCGAAGAACAGTAACGGATATGATGGAATAATTGGGATTACTTTTGAAAACTAATGAATTCTTATATAGCAGAGATTGCTGAGTTTTTAATGAAAATGCACTTTGAACAGAACTAAAAGATGACATTACTTCAATCTTAAAAGTATGTACAAGGAAATATCTCAAAAATCGTTTTGACCACATGGGCTCATCGAGCGATAGATCAGAACAATTATTACAATCATCATGTTCGTCATGTTGCTGACTCTGTTCTGAAAGCTCACAAATATCTGCAGCTTCATTACAGCTTGGTAGACATTCAGTTTCGATTTCGACATGTCCATCCTCACCTATACAGAGCACGTCACCGCTTCCAATCTGGGAAAAACCGACAATTAGTAATATGCTCAAAGGCCAGACAAATATTTTGTGAACTATTAGTTTCATAATTATAAATATACTGTATTTATCATTAATGGTCAATTCATTTCAATCTTAAACAATCTATAGTTCAATAAGTTTCAAGAATAAAAGTTATAATCGTGGAGTTTTGACATACACCTCTTTCTAACCTTGTTCTGACAGAATCAGCCATAACAGGAAATAGTAAGAGAAAACACCAAGCATTGTATTTCCTGTAAGTATTGGACCTGTTTCCAAATTTATTCGCGAATAGATCATAGATGCCTCTATCTCTAAAATCCTTGTCATATCGGCGATAATTTTATATATTTAAAAATACAGCGGGGAACTTTTGATTATGGGCAAGCAAGGCGGAGAATACTTTAATAGTCTAATCGGTCAATGCATAAAGGGAGATGAGCAATCCTGGCATGAACTTATTGATTTAGTCGGGCCGGTTATTTTCTCTCTATGCCAAAAAAGCAAGCTATCGCGTGACGAAAGTTTCGATATTTTCGGACGTGTTTCATATCAATTGGTAAATAGCATCCGCTCTTTGAAATCACCGGAAAAGATTCTTTCATTTGTCGCTACTATTACTCGCAGGCAAATCTATAATTTCTATCAAAACCTGCAAATTGTTGACTACTATGGAGAACAGATGCCTGATTCAATCCCTGACAAAAGCGGCTCATCCCCTGATAAAATATATGAAGTTATTAAATTAAGGCAGGTTTTATTTGAAGCGATGTCCAATCTCTCCGAACGTGATTATAAGCTGTTAGAAATGTTGTTTCTCGATCCCAATGAACCATCTTACAAAGAGATATCAGAGAAATTAAAAATGCCGGTATCCTCAATCGGGCCAATAAGAGCCAAAATACTGGCAAAGTTGTACAATATTCTAAAGAAGAAAAAGTGGAAATACTGGGTATTTTCTGACCCCTCAAATAAGACTAAATAAGTGGGTATATATATGAACGATAAAACAAAACAATTCGATAAACTGATTGATTTTATCAAAGGGCGGTTAACACCCGAGGAGCAATCTTCCCTTAAGGAACAGATCGAGAATGATCCGATTCTACAAAAAATGATTGCGGTCATCAAGGATATGAATAATGAAGCCGATCAAATCGAATGGCAGAAATTAAAAAAACCTTCTCATAATCTTATTGATCGTCTCCTTAAAGATATCAAAAAACGAAAAAGCGCCGGCAACGATAAATGGGGAATCAATATTTTTGACTCTGGCTTGCTGCCTCTGCCTGAAGGTGTCCGACCGGCCGAAGTCGATACGCGTCGGCTAAAATTCCTTGTTGGTGATGGACAATTGGAATTATCGATTTATCCAATTTCTCCAAAATCTTTCGAATTAATTGGCCAAATCTCAGGACTAAAACAGGATGAAGCAATATCGATCGAATTGAAAAGTGGAAAATCCCTGATCAAATCCGAAACCAACCAGTTCAACCTGTTTCGAATTTCCCGGGTCCCGGCCGGAAAATATAATCTAAATTTACTTAAGGGACGGAAAATAGCAGGAAAAATTGATCTTGAATTATGATTTCAATATCAGACATATCGCGATTGCATTCAAAAGAGATTATTGATCGGCATATTCAAAAGCAATATGAAGGTGACACCGCTCTTTTTATATCTGATATCAATTCTACCGTAAACAAATTATTACAAACCAATCTCAAGCAGGTTAAGCCGTTTATTGACCTACTGACACCATGTTTTAAATATTTGCCACCTTTTCATCGTCCGCGACTACTTGCCATGAAGGCCCGCTTCGCGCACTGGTCGGGGCAGAGCAAAACCGCTCTGCGGATGTACGAACAAGCTGTCGAGCAACTTCAACAAAACAGGAACTTTGATGCCGCTGCCCGTGCTCGTCAGGGATTGATGGATGTTCATATGTACCTCGGGAATTATCCAAAAGCATTGGAAGTTGGAAAAAACGCCCTCAGATATTTTCGACAGAAGAATAATAAGTACAATGCTGCCCGGGTGATGACCAATATTGGAAATGTGTATCATCGTTTGGATCGTAATAATTTGTCACTAAAATACTATAATCGTGCGCGAGATTTCTTCGAATTGAAGGGTGGCGTTCCGCTGGCAATTCTCGATTTTAACCGGGCTAATATCTTTGCCAATCTCAATCAATTGAACGATGCCGAAAAATTGTACAGTTCCGTTTCCGATCAGTTCCGAAAGAACAAAATGGATTTGGCGGCAGGCAAAGCCGATTACTCGCTGGCATATTTATATTTTCTCGGAGATAAATATACAGATGCCCTGAAAACGTTTGATCGGGTCATTGAAATCTTCCGCAAATCTGGTGATTTAAAATCTATGGCTGTTACTCAGCTTGATCTGGTTGAGATCAATACCCATCTTAATCAATTCGGATCTGCCGTCATGATTGGTGAAGAGGCAATAGAAACATTCGGAAAACTTGGTTTACGATATGAGCAGGCCAAGGCAGGGTATTATGTATCGGAAGCATATCAGCAGTTGGGAGATAATTTTCAGGCTGCATATTATCTGGGCCGAGCGGAAAAATTATTTCTAAAGGAGAATAATATTCTCTGGCTTGGGATGATCAACATATCACGCGCCCGTCTCAAAATTGCGGCGCGACGTTTTGCCGATGCTCAATCCAAGGCAACTACAGCGTATGCACTTTTTAAAAAAAGTGGTGATAAAAGACGGGGAATTGATGCCAGAATAACAATTATGGAAACTTATCTTGAAGGCGGACAACCCAATAAAGTAATTAGTCTTGGAAAACAACTTCTGAAGAATAAGCTTATTAACTATCAGCAGCATCTGATTCTCAATCAAATCGGACAGGCTTATCTTCACCTATTCAATCCTGAAATGGCGCTGACTTATCTTAAAAAAGCCATTGACGTTATCGAGAAAATG
>JAQBFG010000295.1:0-7889 GCA_032123495.1 Candidatus Zixiibacteriota bacterium
GGGGTGTCCGCAGACGATTAATCCGATATTGGAAAATAAATTAACGGAACCGATGACTTATCCTCTGCCTGATGTCGGTAAAAAAGGCTTTCTGGCCAAACGTGGTTTGGGTGAGATAAGAAAAAAGATGGCGGAGAACGACGCGGTAATAATCGGACCGGGGATAGGTACGCATTATGAGACCAGAGAACTTGTTCAGAAGCTGGTTTCAGAAATTGATAAACCAACTTTAATTGACGCCGACGGAATTAATGCTTTCGCCAAAAATCGCGAAGCGTTATCGGGTGAGCATCCGAAATTGTTGCTAACACCACACCCGGGCGAATTTAGACGACTGATAGATGAAGAGATACCGGACGATTTATACGATAAGTACGATCTGGTTCGTCAGTATGCCAGAAAATTTAATTCGGTAATCGTCTTAAAAGGTTCGCCGACGATTATTGTCGACACCGATGAGCAGTTGTATCTCAATCCAACCGGTAACAACGGTATGGCAACCGGTGGGACCGGTGATGTTCTCTCAGGTATGATCGGTTCATTCTTGGCACAGGGGCTTAGTCCGCTTGATAGTGCAATTGTTGGAGTTTACATTCATGGTTTGTGTGGTGATTTGGCGGCAGATGAGTATGGCGAGAGGTCGTTGCTTGCCGGTGATTTGATTGAATATCTCCCGGATGCCTTTGCTTTGTTGGAAACTTCGAAAGAATAGCTAATAATATTACCAATGAAAATACTTATTATCGGCGGGACGCGGTTTCTGGGACGGTATCTGGTTGAATCTGCTCTTAATAGAAATCATGAAGTAACACTGTTTAATCGCGGGCAGAGCAATCCCGATTTATATCCTGATATCGAACAGATCCACGGCGACCGCGATGGTGAATTAGATAAACTTGGAAATAGAACCTGGGATGCTGTAATAGATACCTGCGGCTACTATCCAAGGATAGTCACGGACTCGGCAAAATATCTATCTGATAAAGCTCAGCATTATACATTTATTTCATCGATATCTGCTTACGCCGATTTGTCAAAACCGGGAGTTAATGAAAATTCACCGGTTGGAATAATCAAGGATACCACAATAGAAGAGATCACTGAAGATAGTTATGGCCCGTTAAAGGCGCTCTGCGAGCAGGCTGTTGAAAAGCAGTTTCCCAATAATACACTTGTTATTCGCCCCGGTCTGATTGTGGGGCCGCACGATCTCAGTGATAGATTCAGCTACTGGGTAAATCGAATAAATAGAGGCGGCAAAGTTTTAGTGCCGGAACCAAAAGATTACAATGTTCAGTATATCGATGTTCGTGATTTAAGCGATTGGACAATTAAAATGATCGAGGATAAAAAGACCGAAATATTTAACGGTACCGGCCCCGATTTTAAACTATCTATGTCAGATTTTCTAAACAAATGCCGGGAAATTTTGAATAGCGAAACTGAATTTATCTGGGTGAATCAACAATTTCTCGAAAAAAACAAAGTTGAAAACTGGACCGATCTTCCAGTCTGGATAGTTGATAAAAAATATGCGGGGATGATGCTAACCAGTTGCGCAAAGGCATTTGCCACCGGATTAAAATTCCGACCGCTTGAAGATACAATTAAAGATACACTCAAATGGTGCCAAGCCCGCCCCAACGATTACAAATGGAAGGCGGGTCTTAAAATAGAGCGCGAAACCGAACTTATCATGAAATGGAATACTGGAAAATAAATCAGTATTCTTAATATTACAAATCTATGGACAGGCCGGATTGGGACCATCTTTGTATATGAAATTTATTAAATGTACAACATCCAAAATATTTACCGGAGTAACCCCATCAACATCGGCTAAACTCAGCGGATCGGGGGCCGGGCCGCTTTTATATTTATAATTTATCAGTAAAACGACATCAAGAATGTTAATCCCGGCCATTCCATCAATATTACCGCAATATGAAACATACTCCTCAATATAAACCCTACCAGATCCTAATCCCTCGGGAGGGAAAAGATACCCCATTACATCGGTATCGGTAAATTGATTGTCCCTATAATCAGAGACAGGATCGATTGGGTTTGATTGCACATAATTACAAACAGTTATATCACCAATTGTTCCAGGAATCACATCTGATTCAACCTGGAAAAGAACATGCGCAAAAGTATTAACTGTATCCTCGTTCTGGGGTAATATTGGCTGGCTCCAATAATTAAGCTGACATTGATCAAAAGGCGGCATAGGCGGCAGGAAGATCAGAAAGACCGCTTCAACATGCATGCTGTCATCATTGGGATGATGAAATGCGTAAGCATTAAAAGTTGTGTCATCATCATGAGGTGGGTAACAATATCGTCCTGATGAATCAATATAGATTGTTTCAAGACCACGACCCGAAAAAGTAGTACTGTCATAAACTAAATCTGGTAAATCAAGATTCATTAAATTTCTATAATAATCTAATTCCTTGCGTCCAGATTGAGACTCTAAATGATATGGACGCATAATTGTGCTGTCATATGTAAATCTTATAAGAAACGCTCCAAGCGAATTTAGATTCTTGGCTTGAACAGGTATTCCAATGATTTGACCCGGTTCGGCGAAAACATCGCCAATATCAATTTGATAGTTAGCTGTGTCTGCCAGAATCTGAGAATACAATGTTCCGTGGACCATCAGCGTGAAAAACGCTGCCGTTAGGAGTATAATATTTGTTTTTATACTCCATCTCATCAATTGCTGTAACATACTATTACCGCCTTTGTTAAAATGAATTGTAACAATTAATTTACCTGACATTGCCACTAACTTAGTAATTTTAAATCGTTAACAATTATTTTTCAAATTTGCAGTTTCCTGACAGATTGTTCCTACTTACCGATGACAATAATAAGGAAGTAATTATAATATTTCATATTGACCTATTAATTATGTAAAAGTTAAAGTATTTTGTCGTTTTGTCAAGGATTTTTTGAAAAATAATGTTAAATACCGCTGTGTAAAATGACATTCTTAGTTAATATCAGTCATCTTAAAACATTAAACCGCCAAATAATCTTTCTTGTTTTAATAGGGCCAATTTACGAAATTCTCTAATAAGATGATTTTACAAATATTAGGAGTATAAGGATGGATACTCACTTGTCTATTTTTAAGATATTTGAAAACTGGTTGTTATCTCAGGGGATAGCGGAAAGCGGTGCATATTACTTAAGTATTTTGTTACTTGCTGTTACTGTTCTGCTTATTGCTTTTATAGCCAATTTTATAGCCAAAAAGATTTTATTGTCATCGGCAAAAATATTTGTTAGAAAAAGCCAAACTAAATGGGATGATGTTTTCGCCGAGCGAAAAGTGTTTGACCGGCTCTCGCATATTGCCCCGGCACTTGTTATTTATTATCTGGCAGATATTTTTCCGGCCGGTCAGGAGACAATTGAAAGACTGGTTTTTGTCTATCTGATTTTAATTGGTGTTTTAGTTTATGATTCATTTCTCAATGCTGTTGTTGATATCTACCGTACCTATGAAATATCAAAACAAAAACCGATCAAGGGGTATATTCAGGTTATCAAAATTGTTACTTACATCTTTGTTATCGTTTTTGTTATATCCACTCTTATGGATCGCTCACCGCTGATACTGCTAAGCGGTTTGGGTGCGATGACCGCTGTTTTGATGCTGATTTTTAAGGATTCCATTCTTGGTTTGGTGGCTGGAGTCCAATTATCTATAAACGACATGGTAAGGATTGGTGATTGGATTGAAATGCCTAATTTCGGTGCCGATGGTGATGTTGTTGATATATCTCTTAATACGGTGAAGGTACAAAACTGGGACAAAACAATCAGTACTATCCCTGCTTATGCTTTGATATCCAACTCATTTAAAAACTGGCGTGGTATGTCGGAGTCAGGCGGCCGCAGAATCAAACGCTCAGTTAATATTGATATGAACTCAATAAAATTCTGCACTGAAGAGATGATTGAACGGTTCAAAAAAATACAGTACATAAGCGATTATATCGAAAAGAAAAAGGATGAACTAGCCGAATATAATAAAGATTACAATATTGATGGTTCAACACTTGCTAATGGGCGGCGTATGACTAATGTCGGCACCTTTCGAGCATACATACAAGCATATCTGAGGAATCATCCGAAGATCCATAAAGAAATGACTTTTCTGGTTCGTCAGCTAAAACCTACTGAGACAGGTTTACCGATTGAAATCTATGTTTTCTCAAACGATCAAGACTGGATTAACTACGAAGGAATCCAGGCCGATATTTTTGATCATCTATTGGCTGTTGCACCGGAATTTGAACTACGCCTTTTCCAAAACCCATCAGGAAACGACTTCAAAAATATGGGAAAAATGGTAAATTAGTCATTGGTCCTTATCGCCTCAAGTTCCCATGGCGATAGCTATCTGAAAATTCAACTTGACCTGAATCGATTTCCACATATATTAAAGTATATTTAAAGATTTTTGGCACATCACTCAATTTTTGACAACCAATTATTCTGTCAGTTTTATACTGACCGTAGTGTCTTGTATGTTTTGGAAAGTTTGTTTTAATAAATCTATATTATTCATTTTTGGGAGGAACTATGCTTACAAAAAAATTATTGATTATCCTTGGAATGTTATTTTTGGCTTCATTAATTCTTTTTGGCAATCTGTCAGCCGAACCGGATGACTACCTTAATAGCAGTTTAGAAAATATAAACAGGTCCGGACCATATGATTGCGAAGCAAATTTAATTGAAGTGATGTTTGAACAAGAGGCGAAAGTTCGGATGCGGCGCGGTGCTCTGGTTGATGAGACCACCGATGCTCTTGCCGGGGTCAATGAGATTCTGTCTCAATCGGCTGAGGCCGAATGGTTTCGGATTTGTGATGTCGCGGAAGAAAGGCTTGACCAGTTGCAGGCTAAAGGTGAAGCCAACACCGGTAAACGGCTGTATAATATGAATAATATCTATCGGTTAAGAATTTCGGCAAATCAGGATATCTGGATGGTTGCTGCTGAGCTTGAAGCTCTCTCCGGAATTATACTGGCCCGCCCGGTTCCCAAACCGATGGCTTTGCCGGTACCAGGCAGTTTCCAACCACAGCAGAATTATGAGGATCCGGCCAGCGCCACGCCGACAGGCATTGATGCTGAATACGCCTGGACGCAGACCGGAGGGACAGGTACCAGTGTGACAATTTGTGATCTGGAATATGGCTGGAACTATAATCATCAAGACTTGACTAAGCTCGTTGGTTCGCAGATAAACCCAAATTCTATAGCTCTGCCGACTGGCGAAACCGATGATCATGGTACAGCTGTGGCAGGTATTCTAGTATCTAATAATAACGGATGGGGTACAACCGGTATTAGTTATGATGCCTCTATTAAAACCTGCGGGACCTATTATTGGGATGCCGGATTGGGCATGTATGCATGGAACGTTCCCGGAGCATTGACTTATGCCATTGCGGCGCTTTCAGCTGGAGATGTGATTCTTTTAGAAAACCAGTGGGACTATAGTAACACGGGGACGGCTTATCCCGATTTTATACCGATTGAGTGGTGGTTAAATTACTGGCCGAGTGGGCAATCGACCAATGGTGTATATACTGCAATTCAGACAGCCATTGCCAATGGTATTCATGTTGTTGAAGCTGGCGGTAATGGCGGTGCCCCGCATACCTATGTCGGCATTGATACTGATGCACTAATGTGGCAACCGGTTAACTCCGGGGCAATAATAGTGGGTGCCGGAGGTGCTTATCCGGGCGGATCAATTCCATTCTATCCGGAAGGAGATCTCGAGAAATTGAATTTCTCCAGCTATGGTACTAGATTCGATCTACAGGCTTGGGGTGAAAATGTGGTCACCACCGGCTATAGCAATCTGTATAGCGCCGAGGGTAAAAACCTGTGGTACACTAATCAGTTTGCCGGGACATCAAGCGCCTCACCAATAGTCGCCGGAGCGATTGCTTGCTGCGTCGGTCGCTGGGTTGGAATGGGATATAGTGCTTCCACTTTAACACCATCAGCACTTAGAGATATTTTAAAAAATACTGGGACCTCTCAGATATTACCACCCTGGGGAGTTATTGGACCAAGACCAAATCTTCTGGCGGCATTTGCACAATTTAAACTGGAATGGGTAGATGATACCAAAGCTCCAATTAATGTAAATGGAGCTTGTTCCGGACACGCCTGGGGTGATATTGATAACAATGGTAGTCTGGACCTGTTTGTTGGTTTAGCTTCGGTGAGTAATAAACTGTTCCAAAATGATGGCAGTGGCAATTTTACCGATATAAGCAGCAGTCCAATAAATAATTCCGGACGAGCCAATGGGGCCGCTTGGGCCGACTATGATAACGATGGCAATCTGGATCTTTATCTGTCAAAGAGTACCGAGGCAAATCAACTATTTCATGGCAATGGTAATGGTACATTCACCGATGCTTCGGCGTCGCCGGTCAATGACGCCGGAAATGGTGCTGGAGTTGCGTGGGCTGATTTTGATAACGATGGTTATGTCGATATCTATTTAGTTGAAAACTCAGCCAGCAATAAATTATTTCAAAATAATGGAGATGGGACATTTACTGATGTTACTACCGGGCCTGAAGGTGATATCTTGGCTGGTATTGGATCTGCCTGGGGAGATTATGATGATGATGGTGATATGGATATTTATATATGCAACTATAATAATCAGGCTAACAAGCTTATTCGTAACAATGGCGATGGTACCTTCACCGATGTTTCCGCAAGCCCTGTCAATGATGGCGGGCAGGGAATGAGTGCAGCTTGGGGGGATTACGATAACGACGAAGACTTAGATTTATATTTGGCTGGTGATAATAATAAACTCTTTAGAAATGACGGCGGAGGTACGTTTACGAATGTTACCAGTGGTCCTCTTGGTGATCCATCTTTTACTTATGGATGTAACTGGGGTGATTATGATAATGATGGTGACCTCGATATTTATCTGGCCAATGCCAGCGTCGGTAATAAATTATTGCGCAATGACGGTGGCGGTACTTTTGTCGACGCCACATCAGGTCCACTGGGCAGTACATTGACCTCGATGGGTGCTTCATTTGCTGACTATGACAGCGATGGTGATCTTGATATTTATGTGTCAAATTATAGCGGTGGTAATGAGTTATTTAAAAATGTAATTGGTACCAACAATCATTGGTTCCATATTGATCTGGTTGGAACGATATCAAACAAATCGGCCATCGGTGCCCGGGTAAAAATAACTACTTCGAGCGGAACTCAAATAAGAGAGGTTTCCAGCGGAAATGGATTATATGGACAAAATTCACTTACTGTTGAATTTGGATTAGGTTCCGTTACTACTGTTGGTCAAATCGATATCAATTGGCCATCGGGAACAACCCAAACATTGTACAGTTATTCCGCCGATCAAAAGATTACAATAATTGAACCGAGCGGATTGTGTGACTGTGTGCCGGGTGATGCCGACGGCGTTTCGCCAATTAATATTTTGGATATTGTATATATTATAAACAATAAGTATAAAAGCGGTCCGGCACCAACACCTTATGCATTATGTAGCGGCGACGGCGATTGCAATTGTACTATCAACATTCTTGATGTTGTTTATGTGATTAATTACAAATATAAAAGTGGTCCGGCACCGTGCGATTGTACCACCTGGGTTGGCAATTGCGGAATATTACGGAAGTAAAGCAAAATCCTATTCATAATAAAAAGCCGCTGACCAATCAGCGGCTTTTTAAATATAATACAAATCTATTTTTTCGGATTTACCATATCATCATTCTGGAAACCTGAACCAGATACAGCCTTGCAGGTCGAAAGACCATCTTCGACTTCGGTCACCTCAAGAAC
>JAQBFG010000296.1:0-3380 GCA_032123495.1 Candidatus Zixiibacteriota bacterium
CTATTCAGACAATTGCTCGATTCAGCTCTACTAATCCTCTTTATCCTCCTGTTCAATAATGCTGACCGTATAGATCGTGTCACCCCGGGTGACCTTATCGACGACATCCATCCCGGAAAGCACATTACCAAACACAGTGTAGCGAGCATCAAGATGCGGCTGAGCCGAAAGTGTTATAAAAAACTGCGAGCCGCCGCTATCTTTGCCGGAATGAGCGATTCCGACAATCCCGCGATCATATCTTATGTTACTGTATTCGCATCTGATTGAATGTTCCGGCCCACCCCAGCCATCACCTCTTGGGTCGCCGCCCTGTACTACAAAATTAGGAATTACCCGGTGAAAGATAAGATTATCATAAAATCCGCGATTGGCCAGAGTGATAAAATTAAATACCGTCAGCGGAGCGACATCGAAAAACAGTTCGATTTCTATATCACCATATTTTGTTGCAATAATTGCATGGGGATTGTTTTTGTACTGTTCTATAAGCGATTTTATTTTGCGTTCGCCAATTCGAGCATACGGTTTACTGGCATAGGAGCTTCTATTCTGTCCCAGTTTTTCTTCGTAGATTTTGGCTGCATCCTTACTAACCAGATAATCGTAATCCATAAGTCCCTGATACAAAATTTCCTCGGCCAGTGAATCGGATGGTCCCGGAATAAATTTTCCTGCGGCATCAACAACCGATCGTTTCAAATCGGTTTCGGCCAGATCGTGCATACTGATAATTGTCATCAATTGCGGAAGCATACGTTCTTTTTTAAGTGCACCAATTTTATCAACTGCCAAAGCACTAACAACATAGTCGCTGTCATTAAACGCCTTTCTAATATAATAATCAATATTGATCGTATCAAACTTTGCCAGGGCATCAAAAGCAGCTGCACGGACCATTGCTGAACTGTCATTAAAAAGTGAAACAAGCCTTGGTTTGACTGTCTCGCCGCCGATTTCAACCAGAGCTTCGGTAATCTTGACATTAAGATGCGGATCACTGGTAACGGCAATGGAATCTAACAATGGAACTATTTCAACATAACCGACTTTGGCCAGATAAACGATCACCTCGCCAACAATATTGGCGCTGGCGCTGTCATGAATATCGGCCAGAGCATAATCTATAGCATTACTATTTTTAAGGTTACCCAAAATG
The DNA here is from genome assembly GCA_032123495.1 of Candidatus Zixiibacteriota bacterium. Taxonomy (GTDB): domain Bacteria; phylum Zixibacteria; class MSB-5A5; order GN15; family PGXB01; genus JAAERC01. The sequence goes on from JAQBFG010000296.1 coordinate 1,160, forward strand.
GCCAGGATCTGGCTTTTTATTTTTTCATCGGTAAGATTCGGATAGAGACCCATAATATAATTTATTGCGCGGTAAGTCCCGATCTCACCAAGCGACGCCACCGCCTGCGAGACAACATTGTTATCGCGGTCATTGAGACCGGAAGCAACCAGTCTGGTTTGGGCATCATCTTTACCAAGCGCCAACCCCCGGATTGCCAGCGACCGCACAAACGGATCCGAATCGGGTAACCATTCTTCATAGGCAGCAGTTGTCTCAGCGACTCCCATCCGGCAAAGTGAGTATAAAGCAGCTATCTGGACAGGTCGCACAGGATCGGTCAGACAAATCTGCTCGAGTTGTTCGCCATACATTTTCCCGCCGGCACGCCAGAGTGCATAGGCCGCCTGTTCGCGAACACGAAAATCCGTATGATCTAAATATCGGGAAATTTCCCAGGAAATTTCAGGCATCGTTGAATCGGTCAACCGTCCGACCGCCTCAATGATTACCGCCTGTAATGGCGGCGGGAAACTTTCGCAGACACCAAGCAGTTTGTTGGCATATTCTTTATCACCGGAAAGGCCGATTCCAAACGCCGCCGTTTCTGCCACCGATTCGACCGAATCGCCCAACATTTCAAACAGCAATGCTGCCCCTTCAGAATTACCGATCCTTCCCACAGCCAGTGCGGCGCGGGCTCGGATTTCGGGGTCAGGTTCCGAGAGGTAATTAGTCAGCTTATCCGAAATCCAGCGGGCATCTTCGTAATGGATAATTGAGGCAAACGCCTTTTCTTTGCTGAAGGTCAGATTAAAAATATCAAAATATAGAACAGCGAGAAGTATTATAACAATCGCAATAATTATCCAGACAGCCGATTTACTCATATATCACCACCTATTGTATTCATTTTAAAGTTATATAATCTATTAAAGAAATTGGGATAGCTGGAAATAATCAACAAAAAAGTGAGAACGCCCAAATGCCAATAAGATTAATCATCAGCGAATTTTTTGGCTGATTTTTCAAACGACGGTGTCGTCATCTTTTTCAGGCCCTTGTTGAGTTTCTTGATTTTTTCAGGAGTAAGTGCATTGAGCTTTTTGGCAAAACCACCGTTTTTTATTTCATCAAGTGTTTCTTTCATCCGTTTTTTAACCGAATTATCAATTATCTTTCGGCCGGATATGAATGAACCGTATTTGGCGGCAACTGAGATTTTTTGGTACATCCCTTCGATACCATATTTTTTTATCAAATCAACTATCAGATCAAGCTGGAAGGCAACTTCAAGATATGCCTTATCCGATGACAGTCCCGATTCGACCAGAGTATCAAAGCCAGATTTTATCAGCTGTGTCAGACCGCCGCAAAGAACCGTCTGTTCTCCGAAGATATCACCGATTGCTTCATCTTCAAAAGTTGTTTTAATTAAAGCCTTCTTTTGAATCTTAAGATTTTTAATCAGGTATTTAAGTTTCTCTTCAGCATTGCCGGAACCATTTTGAAAAATACTGTGGAAAAAACCAATCGCTTTATTTTGCAGATATGCTTCTCTGACTGCTGCTCCCGGTCCCAGTGGTGCCAAAAGGATGACATCAGAACCGGCCGATGGAACAACTGTTTTGAAATGAATTGAATAACCGCAGAGAAAAACCAGCGCGGTACCTTTTTTTAAATTCGGTTTAATATCTTTTTCAAAGATGCTGCCATGCAAATGATCGGGAAATGCAAATATAACAATATCGGCTTCTTTGACAGCACGAGCGGTGGTTGTTATCACTTTTATTTTATCTTTTTGGGCTACTTTTCTCGATTTGGATCCGGACGGAAGCCCCAAGATAATATCGCATTTAGAATCCTGAAGATTTTTGGCCAAGGCCTGTCCCTGAGTTCCATAGCCGAGCACGGCCATTTTCATTTTATTTACCATAACACAATATATAAGGATAATTATAAGAGGGCAATATTCTACTTAAAATAATTCCGGAATAGAGCGGGATAAGCGAATTTTTATTTCAAATAAAAAATATCAGGCGGGATTTTTTATTACAAATTTATTTTCTATCCCCTCTTTTTCTTTTTCGAGGCATTCGGGGCAAATACCATGAGTAAAATCGGTATTGGAGTGAGAGGAGATATAATCTTCGACGCCATGCCAATATTCATCATCACCTCTTATTTTTTTGCACCAGGCACAGATGGGAAGAATACCTTGCAGTTGTTTTACATTTTGGAG
>JAQBFG010000297.1:0-4544 GCA_032123495.1 Candidatus Zixiibacteriota bacterium
AGGATGTTAATACTGCCGTCTTTATTGGCATCTCCGCAATAGTCGGTGCCATTTAGTGGCACGAAAAACAACGAAAGTGTAAAAACTGCCAGAAAGATAACCCGCAGATAAAGGCTTCTTTTTCCAATCATAATTCCTCCCTGATTGATTAAGAAACAAATAGCGATAAATAGACAATCTATAAATCTAATACTGATATAAATCTTTGGTGCTCAAAGAAGGAGATATTTGCTGATAAATATCAGTCCTTTATATAAATATAAACGGTATTCAGATTGGGTCAAGTAAAAAGTTGAGTATGGAGTTTATTGTAGTATTTTTCTCTTGAAAATTAAACATCTTTTGGGTAGAATGGGGTAGAGGAGAAACTTATGCCGGCAAATTTGCCACCACAATATTACGTTCTTGACCGCGAATTTAAAAAGGAGCGCGATCCTTTTGAGAAACTTCGGTTAGCCAAAGAACTTTTGGCGATGATGCCAAAACACAAAGGGACCGACAAACTTCAGGCCGAAATGAAGGCCAAAATCGCACTTCTCAGGAAAGAAACTGAAAGCGGCGGGAGTAAAAAACATGGTGTCCGCAGGGTCGATCCATATTCCCATTTTGACAATGAAGGTGCCGGACAGATTGTTCTGATCGGCCCACCAAACTCCGGTAAGTCGAGTATTCTCGATACATTGACCAACTGTAATCCGCCGATTGGCGATTATCCATACACAACCCGCTATCCAATGGCAGGGATGACGCTTTATCAAGCGGTGCCTCTGCAACTGATTGATACTCCGCCGATATCAGAAGAGACGTTTGAGAGTTTTATCCCCAATCTTATTCGTCAGGCTGATATATCGATTATTGTTGTTGATGTTTCAAATATTAATTTTGAAGATCAGCTAAAAGTATTTTTCTCACGTCTGGATGAGAAGAAAATTGTCCTTTGCCCGGAAATCCCCGATGAAGTTGAGGACGCAAGATTTTGTTACAAAAAAGCGCTCTTTGCGGCGCATAAATATCTTGATGAAAACGGCGAAGAGGGGCTGGCGAAACTAAAAGAGCTTTATAAAGAATTTGTAATTGTGCCAACTTCTATCCTTGACGATGACACCATGGAAAATCTAAAAGCGGCGATTTATAAAATGCTTGGTATCATGAAAGTCTTTACCAAAAAGGTAGGACATGAACCTGACTTCAACGATCCGGTCATATTGCCAATTGGCGGTACGGTGGAAGAGGCAGCTTATGTTCTGCATAAAGATTTTGCACTAAAACTTCAGTATGCTAAACTTTGGGGCGAGGGGCGATTTGAGGGGCAAAAAGTCAAAAACAATTATGTTCTGGCCGATGGCGACATAATCGAGTTTCATATTTAATAAAATGAAAAAACTGATCGTAATCGGCGGAGGTGCTTCCGGTCTGATGGCGGCCGGGATAGCAGCTCAAAACGGTGCCGAGACAATTATTTTTGAAAAAAAACTTCGTCCGGGGCGAAAACTGCGAATCACCGGAAAAGGACGCTGTAATCTTACCAATATTAACGAACTAAAAGAATTTTTAGAGCATTTTGATTCGGGGAAGCGTTTTCTAAGGCAGGCGTTTGCCCGCTTTTTTGCCGATGATCTGATCCGGTTTTTTAATCAGCTTGGCATTAAAACCGATTCGGAACGAGGCGGACGGGTTTTTCCTGTGGATAACGATGCTGGCAAAGTAGTTGATGCGCTCGAAAGCTGGGTGCATCGCTGTGGTGTGACTGTTCGTACCAACGCCAGCGTCGAATCGCTTTTGACAAAAAATGGCTGTATCATCGGTGTTCAGGTGCCTCGTGAATCCCCGGCTGCTATTAAAGCGCCGTATGCAAATCGTTCAAGAAAAAGCCGCGAAAATTCCAAACTGTACCAGGCCGATGCGGTTATAATCGCCACCGGCGGGTTGTCGTATCCGGCGACCGGTTCGACCGGTGACGGTTACAGGTTGGCCAAAGATGTTGGACATACAATCGTACCGACCCGGCCATCGCTGGTCCCAGTTAAAACTTCCGGTGATACTGCGCAACAACTTCAGGGATTAAGCCTACGTAATGTTGAGGTCTCATTATATGTTGATAATAAAAAAGCGGACAAAAGATTTGGCGAGATGTTATTTACGCATTTTGGTCTCTCCGGTCCGATTATCCTTTCTCTGAGTCGTTTGGTTGTTGAAGAAATCCAGCTCAAGAAAAAAGTCGAAATCTCAATCGATCTTAAACCGGCTCTTGATGAACAAAAACTCGACATGCGTTTACTGCGGGATTTTGAAACAAACGGAAAGCAGAGATTCAAAACGATCCTTAAAGAGCTAATACCGCGAAAACTGATCCCGGTCTGTTATGCACTAACCAAAATAGACCCTGAGAAAATCGGTAATCAGATAACATCCGATGAACGTAAGCGGCTTGGTCGCTGGCTCAAAGATTTTCGTTTTGAAGTCAATGGCTTTCGTTCCTATGAAGATGCGATTATCACCGCCGGGGGAGTTAGTACAAAAGAAATAAATCCTCGGACGATGGAATCGCGGATTATCAAGGGATTATACTTTGCCGGAGAGGTGATCGATATCGATGCCGACACCGGAGGGTACAATCTTCAGGCCGCCTTTTCGACCGGCTGGCTGGCCGGCCAATCCGCCGCGAAATAAGTCTTTCCTAAAATTTCAGAATAAATAGCGTCTCTTGATTGGGAATTGAATTGACTGAAATACTGGCGTGGTGTTTACGTAAAATCTGGCGCGATAGACTTAAGCCGATTCCGGAACCTTCTTTTTTGGTCGTATAAAACGGAATAAATATTTTCTCTAATGATTCCTCCGAGATACCGGGGCCGTTATCAGATAGTTTGATAAGAATAAAACCTCGTCCACCCATTTCGGCAATAAGTTTTATTTGGGGTGATTCGATTTGTTCGACAGCATGGATGGCATTGAGTAAAAGATTGATCAAAACCTGTTCGATCATCCCGGGGTCAGCGGTTAACTCCAGACTTATCGGGTCAACATTGGTAACAAAATCAATTTTCTTTTCAACAAGCTGTACCTTCATCAATTGCGTTACCCGTGAAAACAAATCTGAAATCGGAACCTGCTGAAAATCAGGCTTTGGAATCCGGGTCAGACTGCGATAATTTTCCATAAAATTCAAGAGACTAACTGAGCGTTTCTGAATCGTCTCAAGGGCATTGCCGATATCGCCGATAGCTTCCGGTTCAAGTTCGGTTTTAAGCTTACTATTGGCTCCAGTGCGCTCAACAAGAAGCAGATCGTTAACAGTTGATGCGAGCGATGAAATCGGTGTGACCGAATTCATTATCTCATGGGTTAACACCCTGACCAGCGACTGCCATGCCTCCATCTCTTTTTCGGCCAGCTCACCGGTGATATTTTGAATTGAGACAAGTCTGAAATTTTTCTGTCTTTGCCGGAATTCGGTCACATAAACAGCGAGTTGGATCAATTCGTTATTGACATTTAATTTCACCAGACCGTTTTCACCGCTTTTGAGCTTGGTCATCGTTTCCACCAGTGCGGGACTAATCGTTTTGAGATTATTGATATTCTCAAGATTAGACAGCTGAAGCATTTTTCTGAAAGCAGTGTTAATCAGTTCGACGGTACCATCGGATTGAAATGAAACCAGCCCGATCCCAATATGCTGGACAACCGTATTAAGATAGCGGTACTGTTCCTCTTTTTCTGTCCGCGTTTCCTGAAATTTTGCAATAACCTCATTAAAAGCGGCATTTAGCGATTCAAAAGATTTTCCACCGGCATGTCGGGCAAAAGTCTGAGTGAAATCTGAATATTTGATCGAATCAAGAAACCGAGTCAGATGGCGGTTAGTTCTTTCGACGAAATTAATCAGTTCAAATATCTGTACGATTATAACTATTCCGGTTATGGCGGTGGAAACATATAACTCGGTTTTAAAAAATAGATAAATGAATAACAGTATCAGTGCTATCAAAAATAAGATTCTGACTATACAGTTGATTCGGAAACTTTTATAAACCATGCTTCTGCATTCTTCTGTAAAGAGAAGTTCTTGTTAGGCCCAGCTCATCGGCGGTATGTGAAATATTGCCGTCATATTTTTTCAGCACTTTTTCGATAATAGTTTTTTCAATCTCTTCCAAATTAAAGCTATCAAAAGCGAGTGAATTTGGTTGGGCACTGTTTCCCGAAAAGAAAAAATCTTCCGGCTGCAGTTTGTTGGAATCGCTCATAATGACGGCCCGTTCGATTGCATGCTGAAGCTCTCTGACATTTCCGGGCCAATAATATTTTTTAAGCCGCTTATGCGCGGCGGAGCTGAGCTCTTTTAATACCTTCGTATATTTACGGCAGTAAATCTCAAGGAAATGTTCGGCCAGAAGGATAATATCATCCGCTCTTTCCCGGAGTGGGGGGAGTTTGATTTCGACCGTATTGATACGATACATCAGATCCTGCCTAAAATCGCTCGAAGTCACCATTTCAGATAATGGCATATTACTCGCGCAGATCAGACGAATATTTAT
>JAQBFG010000298.1:0-3899 GCA_032123495.1 Candidatus Zixiibacteriota bacterium
AGTCAGCTGCTCTACCAACTGAGCTACGGAGGAGTGTATAAAAACTATATCGTCAATTAATTCTGCCTCAGCAGGCAAGTATTATAATATCTTTTTCGGTTTTGTCAAGCCGATTTTCAAGCCGAAAGGACAATTCCACCAGACTTTTTTTGATATATTCGAATAACTATTTTACATTAAAACTTGAATTTCTTTGCTGCGTATATTTAATTGGAGAACCGAAATGAAAGGTGAACGATGATCAGAATATTGCTAACGATATTGATGTTGATTTCTATTGCCCCTTCCGTATTTTCGGGTGCAAAGCCAATTAATCATCCCGACGGAAAACTCGGTCGAATAAACGGATTCGCGACATTTGATTATTCCTCTGCCTATACCGTCCCCGAAGATTTGATTAATGACAAGTTGATACCGGGAGCCGGACTTGCAATACCAATCTCACGACAGATAAGAATTAAAGGTGCTATTTCAATCTCAACCGGCGATACGCTGTTTTATAATTATTCTTTCGGTTTCAAATTCTATTTTGGAAATCCGCTTCGAGATAATAATCATATCAATCCCGATGGCGCTGTTGGTCTTCCTGTCTTGGAGATAATTGCCGGTTTATCAATGTCCGATATTAAAATAAAAGAAAATCAGTATTTCTCCGATATCAGCCTTCTCATGCCGCTTTCTCAAAAGTTATCATTTGGATTTGGCGGAAAAATATACGAAGTGGAAAATATCTATCAGGTTGATAATTTCTACGGCATAATTAACTTCTTCCCTTCGCCATATAAACTCAACAATTCTTACGCCAATCCGGATGGCAGTCTGGGAACCCCATCGTTTTTAGCCAAAGGCGGCGGATCAAAATACGGCCTCGTTGGAGTCCTTGATATCAACATTCCTCTTACTGAAACGACAACCTTAGTTTTCCATTTCAAGGGGGAAAGGGCTGCCGATCCTTATCTTAGGCAAGCTACTCTCGGCGCCGGAATCCACTATTATCCCGGCAATTAATTTATTTTATCTGTCAAAATTACTAATTTCAAATTCCAACATTGTTTGGGAACTACCGGCAATTATTTTGGTAAAATCCATATAGAAATCAGATAACTCTAACGCAAATGAAAGGAGAAAGCAAAATGAGATTGCTTATCGGTTCTATCAGTTGGTTTTTGACCTTGAGTATGCTAACACTTTCTGCGTGGGGGACAAGTGATAAGGCATGGATCGGAATTTATACGCAGACAATTGACGAAGACCTTCAAGAGGCTTTCGAACTCGACAGCGATGACGGCGTTATTATCGAAATGGTCGTTCCCGAATCACCGGGTGAAAAAGCCGGATTGGGTCAGGGAGATATCATTTTAAGCATCAATGGTGAGAAAATAGTCAACTCGGAGCATCTTAGTGATTATATTGCTCATCTCGAACCGGGAGAAAAAATATCAATTGATATTATCAGAGATGATAAACATAAAGAGATTATTTTGGAACTGGGAAAACATGAACCCAACGATACCTATTTCAAATCTCTTGACCAATATCATCGATCTTCCCCAAAAAGCTATTCGAAGACTTTTACGTTCAATTCGGATGACAATTTTTCACCTGCTCAATCGCTTTATCTTGGAGTCAACCTTCAGGGCCTTAATGAGCAGCTCGGCGAGTATTTCGGAGTCGAAAAAAGTAACGGCGCACTGATTACCGAGGTTATCGAAAACTCACCGGCCGAGAAAATAGGTTTGAAAGCCGGCGATGTAATCATTGAAATTGACCAGGTAAAAATCAGTGAATATGGCAAAGTCTCAGAAATAATTCGAGACAAAGAGGAAGGAGACGAGATTCAAATTACCGTTCTTAGAAATAAGAAAGAAAAAGAGTTTTCAGTCAATTTGGAAAATGCCCCCGATGGATATTTCTCGAATAGAATGCCGGGGAATTTCCCTGGAATAGATGAAGATTTCTTTTTCAATCTGCCAAAAATGAAAGGATTGTCAAACGGTAATTTCGATTTCCATTATTTCGATCAGGATGATAATCAGGAAGATTTGAGTGGCCTTAAAAACGAAATCAATGAGTTAAAAAAACAGATTGAGGATATTCAGAAAAAAATAGAATAAACTAAAAATCAATCATTTATAGGAAAACTAGTGCCCTCGATTTAAAAAACCGGGGGCTTTTTTATTGTATTTTTTAATTTTTTGCATATTTTTATAAGGAAATTACAATAATGAGGTGATTATGGCGGAACTGAAAATTGAAAAACTTTATAAGGACCGTAAAGATGTTTTTGATTTCACCCTTCTAAATTCGGAAGAAGGACTTCGGAAATCAATTCCCAATTCTGAAATACATCGTCCAGGTCTGGCCTTAACCGGCTTTATGGATCGCTTTCCCAGCCAACGGATTCAGATTTTGGGCGAAACCGAAATGACATATATAAATCAACTTACTCCCGAACGTCTTAAGGAGATGTGCGAAAAACTTTTTCAGAACAATATTCCACTTATTATTATCTCCAAAGGAATCACGCCGCCAATTGATTTTCTTACTATTGCAGATAAATATAAAACCCCTGTTTTTTCTTCGCGGCTGACAACATCAGAATTAACCAATCGAATGTCAGTCGTTCTTGATATTATATTCGCGCCGTCGATAACAGTGCATGGGACCCTTGTCGATGTTTACGGCGTCGGTCTGCTTTACAGTGGAAAATCCGGTATTGGTAAATCTGAAATTGCTCTCGATCTGGTTGAACGCGGCCATCGTCTGGTCGCCGATGATGTCATTAAAATTATCAGAAAAGCGCCCGATCTTATTGTTGGTACCGGTTCCGAACTTCTGGGTCATCATATGGAAGTCAGAGGAATGGGTATAATTGATGTTGAGAAATTATTCGGGATTCGCGCTGTGAGACTCCAAAAACGAATCGAGCTGGAAGCGCATTTGACGTTGTGGAGCGATGATCTCGATTATGAACGCCTCGGTATTGATGATCATTTCACAAATATTCTCGGCGTTCAAATACCGCAGATTGAAATACCTATTTCTCCGGGAAAAAATATCACTGTAATCTCGGAGGTTATTGCAATGAATCATATGCTTAAAGTTTATGGTGAGAATTCTGCTGCGGAGTTTTCACGTCGTTTAAATGAGCGAATTCATCGTCAGGCTATGACGCAGGATTATCTTGAGTCGGACTACGAGTAGTTTTTCCCGTTCATCCTTTTATATAATAATAAAAGCCCGGCCGATGCCGGGCTTTTTTATGAGCAGTGTTCCTGAATAACGTCAGTGTCGGGCTTCGACGTTATTTAATCAGGATCATCTTTTTGGTATCAGTAAAGTTACCGGCCGTGGCGCGGTAGAAATACATACCAGTAGCTACATTCTGGGCATCCCAAATAACTTCGACAGTACTAGCTTCACTGTAACCTGAGAACTCGGCAACTTTCTGTCCGGAGACATTGAAAATTCCAATGTTCCATTCAGAGGCTATCGGCAGAGCCAGTTCAATCTTCGTTGAAGGGTTGAACGGGTTCGGATAGTTCTGTGCCAGGTTAAAGTCAACTGGAACCACTTTAGCAGTAATATTGGCAATGGTTGTTCCGTTGCTTTCAGCCGCTTCGACCGAAATCAGGGCTTCACCATTGACATTATTCAAAATCGCTCCGCTGGACAAGTTATTACCGTCTTGTGACCAGACGAGAACACGCGTTGTGCGTTCGTCATAGCCATAAACGAGGTCCATATTAACACCATTAGCCAGAATCGGGTCGATACGGCCATTGAAGACAAACAGGGCCGCGCCCATGTCAACATTGGCATCAACCGTCAACTCGTCGCCTATCACTGAATGTACTTATTCAGTTGTAAAGATTTAATAATATGCGAAAGCCTGAATG
>JAQBFG010000299.1:0-5575 GCA_032123495.1 Candidatus Zixiibacteriota bacterium
GATTGCCGGAATTGCTCATTCCGGTAAAGATAGCGGCGGCTCGCAGTTTTTTATTACACTTTCGGCCCAACCGCATCTTGATGCCCGCTATACTGTGTTTGGTAATGTCCTTTCCTGGATGGATGTCGTCGATAAGGTAACCCGGGGTGATACTATCTATACGGTCAGCATTATCGAACAGGAAGATAAAGAGGATTAGTAGAGCTGAATCGAGCAATTGTCTGAATAGTACAAAATGAAATAAATAATAGTTGTGGAGGATAGATGAAAACCAAAACAATTTCGATTGAGATGGCGCCGGATCTTAACATAATTTTCGGGATGTCACATTTTATAAAAACGGTTGAGGATTTATATGAGGCGATTGCCGGCACGTCGACTACTGTGGAATTTGGAATAGGTTTTTGTGAGGCCTCTGGTCCCTGTCTGATTCGGTCCGATGGTAACAACGAGGAACTTACTAAACTTGCCGAGCAGCAGGCGTATGATATTGCCTGCGGCCATACTTTTGTTATTTTTATGCGTAATGCCTATCCGATTAATTTCCTCCCACGGATCAAAATGATTCCCGAGATCGTTTCGATCTTTTGCGCCACTGCTAACCCGATTGAAATAATCATTGCCGAAACCAATCAGGGGCGGGGTGTGATTGGTGTCATTGACGGTTTTATGCCAAAAGGTATTGAAACTACCGAAGATAAACAAAAGCGTCATAAATTTTTGCGCGATATCGGATATAAACGGTAATATATTCTTGTAACATCTTCAACTCCAGATTCTTACAGTGAAATGGGTTCGTTTTGTCATTTTTCACTTTTTATTTTTTCTTTTTTGTTATCTGTTGAGATTTTTTTCGTTTTTTTAATTTTATCCTGAAACTGAAGGCTTTTGAGAAGCTGATAGGTGCGGGTCAGTTGTTTATCAAGGCGCATTTCGTAACGTAAAATATTGGCGTTGAGGTCAAAGTGCGGGATAATCTGGGTTCCAACATAATTTGATCGCGATCGTGAAATTTTGACGCGGGTTTCCTGAGTGTCATCGGGATAGTTCGGGTCGGGCGGGAGTTCTGGAATCTGGCGCAGTTGGTTGGTAAGATCTTTGTAATAACTGTTATTTTCCAGCGAGTCTAACTGGCGATTGATGATGGATGTTTCGGCGATAATTGCCCGGCGTGAGCGCCAGAGGCAATTGGCGATTTTGCGAACAAGATATTCCTGGGAGTGGGTGGTCGGGTTGTGTTCATCGTAGAGCGACTGAAGAAGTTCTTCATATTCGGCTGGGTTTTCTTTGAAAGAAGACGAATTGATGACGGTGTCGCGGGAATGGAGACCGTGCTTGATCGAGTTTTGCGCCGATACCTGTTTGCCTTCGGATGTGGTTGGCCCGGTTGATTTTTGGGCATTCAAACGGTTGGCGATATTTTGCTTTTTACTAATAGACATAACACTCCTTTGTTTTATAGCGTCTAATAGTGGGTGTAGTGAAAAATCAACAGTGATTTGGTGGGGAAAGTGATTAGATATAATTTCCCCACAGCGAGCTGTGGGCCACCCAAGTCAATAGAATAGCCAGAAGATTGTCGAAACCGATCGGGATTTCGATCTACCACCGGGCTACGTGAAATAATAATGGTTGGCAGAACCACGTCGCTTCGCTTGGGTTCTGCCCTACGCTATCTAATTTGATCAAAGTTACAATCCCACAGCCCTTCGTTTATCTCAGGATTTATAACAAGCTGTGTGGCGCCCGACTATGAGAAAGCGACCATAAATGATGGGCCACCCGCCCTGGATTCCCATACGCAAGGCGTATCCTGGACTTTCGCGGGAATGACGTTTGGGGCAGGTGGACATCTGTCGCTCATGAAGGAATTTCGACCTACAGGAAATCAAAACTCGACGAACACCCGTTCTTATAATAACTTGACAGATATGCGGTTAATTCGTATTATTATAGAGAGATTCCTCATCGCCTGCAATTAGAGGGTTCCCTCACTGTCTGTAAGCTAAAGTATTGGGAGTTGTAGAGGATGAAAGTAATTGATATAATTATCGCCCATATTCTATGCGGGTTATGTTTCCTCCTTGTTTCCTGCGATAAATCTCCAACTCAAAGCGGTTCGCCATACGGTACTATTGCATTGGCAAACAACTTAGTAGTAATTGATAATATTGAGGGTATTGAACTTTACGGTATCAATTCACAAAATGGGGTTTACACTTTTCAAATTGAAGACAATTATAATACAATTGTGGTTGGTGATATAATAGTCGGGACCGCTTCTGGCGGCTATATAAGACGAGTAACAGGACAGGTCAGAGACAGAAAAATATTGGAACTACAAACAGAAGATGCGAATTTATCCGATGTGATAAAAAGAGGTGGGACCGATACTACTTTGTATCTATCAATCGGAAGTGCTCAAAAAAAGAGTAATGTCGAACTTATATCAGCGGCCAAAGGAGTTTCTGTTTTTGCTCAGGGAATAAATTTATCTGGAATATCTTTGTTTTCTGGTGTTACTGAGGGAGTCAAGGTTGATGTGAAAATTGTAGATGGATCTATTTCATTTGATCCCAAAGTAGAATATGGGTTTGGCATGAGTTCCAGCGGGCTAAGCCATTATCATACATTTGTCAGCGGCGCTTTGAATTATGATTACAATCTGGAAATCGCCGCCAACGGCAAATTTGGAATGACCGGATTAAAAAATATTGCGGAATTGCGGCATACTTCAATTCAAATGTTTGGGATTCTTCCATTGCTGGAAGTGGTAACACTTAAAGTCGATATCGGTTTTGTAATTTCGGCAGCAATTGATGGCACCTTTGCTTGTGGTGCCAAGGCAGCCTATGATGTCAATGCCGGCGCTCAGTTTGACAAAGAAAAGATATCAAAAAGATGGACTCATGAAAAATCGTTTGAGGAACAACCAATAAGTTGGCCAAGCAGAAGCGAAAAACATATTCGAACATACGTTCAGTCAAAGGTAACGGTGAGTTATTTTTCTGTTACCAGCTCACAGGTGTCTCTTAAATCTTATGCCGATTATGATGCTGCCGTTAGTAATTATCCGTCCTGGTGCTGGGAAGCAAATAATGGGATTGAGGGGGCTTATGGTGTTCAATTTAGTCTCTTTGACAATAATTTGCCGTTCCATGCAGAAGATTTTGATCCCGTAGAATGGATTATCGCTTCTGATTGCGAGAATGTTGAGGATAACACTGCACCATCAGAAGTTGACGATCTTTTTGCCGGAGAAATAACATCGAATAGTATCAGGCTTACCTGGACCTCGACCGGTGATGATGCGAAAATCGGCAAAGCGACAGAATATGAAATCAGATATTCAAAATCGCCAATTGATTTATCCAATTGGAGTCTGGCAAAAAAGTGTTCACCAACTCCAAATCCGCAAAATGCAATAAACGCAGAGCAATATGTAGTCACCGGATTATCTCCGGAAACCGATTATTATTTTGCCTTAAAAGTAGCCGACGAAATACCGAACTGGTCAGCGATGTCGAATGTCACTATGGCGACCACCGGGGAAATTGAGGATGTGATCCGTCCCTCGGCTATATCGGATCTGTTTTCTGGCTCACCGACCGCGCACAGTATGACATTGACCTGGACCGCTCCGGGCGATGATGGCTATTCGGGTAGAGCGACTAAATATGATATAAGATATTCGACCAATTATATCACTCCCTACACTTGGTACAGTCATCCCGCTTTACCCAATTCGCTAACGCCGAGAGCTTCCGGTAGCGATGAAGAGTTCATCGTCACTAATCTGGTTCCGAATACTATTTATTATTTTGCCATCAAATCAGCCGACGAAGTAAATAATTGGTCGGACATATCTAATATGGCGGGCGAAAGAACCGCGATGGAATCGGAGCGCGGTAACATCATTGATGAATTCAGTTCGCCGGTATCATCATATACTCTGGATATGGCAGGCACAGATTCTTCGTTATGGATCATCAATCAAACCGGTGACACCGTTTATAATGTCGATCTCTCCGATGGGTCGTTAAATAATAAGGTCAATTTCAGTCTGGATGATAACACGAATCTTCGGGGGATAACATTTGATGGTACATACCTATGGTTAGCGGCATCAAGTGACATATACAAAATAGACCCCGGAAATGGAAATCAACTTGGTCATTTTCGATATAACCAAACAATTGAATCGGTATCTGGGTTAACCTGGGGAAATGGAAAATTATGGTTGGCCGGACCTTTGGTGAACAAGGCATACGAGGTCGATACCGATCGTGCCATTTTGGATGGACACTCAGATAGTTCCATAACAAATCAGATTATTTTTTCTAATTCTCCATCTTTTCGAGGTATTCTATATTTTCAGGATGGATTGTTTATCTCCAGTCGGACCAATTCTGAAACGGCGACTGTATGGGAGTTTGATCCCTCCACGGGAGAGATTCGCCAGGAATTTCAAATATCTGAATCTGATCCGAGGCACAATCCTATTCAAGGGGGATTGGCCACTGACGGAACATATTTATATGTCGGCGGGGATAACCTGAGAATATTGAAGATTAGGTATTAATTGAAAATTTATTCTTTTTCAATTTTCTGTTTTTAGTCAAAAAAGCGTGATTTTTCATAAAATTTAATTAACAATGAATTTGTGTCAAGTTTGATTCTTTTTGCTAATTTGCCGTTCCGTAAATACGTTTAACCTTTGCTGTATAATTTCAATTATTAAATTATTGGGAAGATTATGACTGAATTAAATATTGGCGATAATGAATTAACCAAGGGGTTTATTCCTCTTTTGATTCGTCATTGGAGCCAATCAGATCACACCCGCGGTACAAAGAGCTTTTGAAAAAACTCAGATAAGAGATTTTAGTAGTATCAATAAGGGTTAATATAGACATCCTGCCTCTCATTTCTTTCCCCTTGAAATTAGTTCAATTGTTTCGTATTTTGAATAATTAATATTCTATCGGCCGCATACGGCTAAAAAACAGGAAGGAAAAAGATGGCTCCTGAAACAAAAATCAAAGCTGATTTCAAAAAATCGATACGGCAACGAAGTGATGTCGCTG
The DNA here is from genome assembly GCA_032123495.1 of Candidatus Zixiibacteriota bacterium. Taxonomy (GTDB): domain Bacteria; phylum Zixibacteria; class MSB-5A5; order GN15; family PGXB01; genus JAAERC01. The sequence continues at coordinate 5,088 of JAQBFG010000299.1, forward strand.
CTAAAGATAAATGGGATGTTTCGTGCATCTATAAAGATGATAAAGCGTGGGAAAATGATTACAAAAAGGCGCAGGAGATTATCAAAGAGGCGGCAAAATTTTCCGGCAAGTTAACTGAGTCTGCTGATAAATTATATGAATGTCTCGAAACCCAGACCAAACTGGAACTTATCTGCGGTAATCTTTTTCAGTATGCCAAGCTGAATCAGGATCTTGATAATCGTGAGTCAAAATTTCAGGCAAAAACCGATCAGGCGGCGATGCTTGGTTCGATGGCCGGTGCCGCGTTTTCGTATGTTGAGCCGGAGCTTTTAAAAGTGGATGACAAACAATTACAGAAGCTGGCTGACAGTTTTCCGAAAAAAGATATTTATGATTTTTATATTAAAGAGTTGATTCGTTCAAGAAAACATATTCGTTCGGCCGAGGTTGAAGAACTATTGGCCCAATCGGCAATGGTTGCCCGCGGTCCGGGAACAATATTTACA
>JAQBFG010000300.1:0-3830 GCA_032123495.1 Candidatus Zixiibacteriota bacterium
CGGTTCGGCAGATTTATCCGAAAAAGCAATTGAGACTCTCAGGGTTGTGGCCGAACACTTGAAACCGCTTCCAAATCATATCCGAATTGAAGGTCATACTGATAATCGACCAATTAAAACTTTAAGATATCCTTCAAATTGGGAACTATCGTCGGCGCGAGCAACCGAGGTCGTAAGATATTTTATTGATCACCATGAGGTCAGTCCAAATGAAGTATCGGCTCTTGGTTATGGTGAATTTAGACCACTGGCACCTAACAATACCGAAGATAACCGGGCCAAAAACAGGCGGGTTGATATTGTCGTTATGACCATGGAAATAACTGCTACAGAACCGACTTCGCAGTTCTATAATCCAAATTAATATCAAAGGCGGAAAAATATTTCCGGCCCAAAGGTATCATTTTCCACAACAATACTTAATTAAGTTACTCCAATATTTCTTAACATCCTGTTTAATAACAAGTTAATCATATTTTTCATTTTTGGCACCGGCATTGCTTTTCACTTGTTCGGATAATGATATGTCAGATGTTATAAAAAATATAGTGTTTAACAAGGTTGGTGTTCCGCTTTACCGGTCTTTTCTGAATATGGCTTCAGCCCGGCACAAACTGATTGCCGGAAATCTGGCCAATATTTCCACACCGGGATACAAAAGTAAGGATATCGATTTTCATGGAGAACTAAACAAAGTTGTTAATGATAAGGGCCATTTAAAAGGCAAGATGACTCACGCGGCGCATCTTCCGGTCGGTCGTTCACAACTTCGGGGCCCTGATATTATTGTCAATAAGTCTATAAATGGAAACGGTATCAATAATGTTGATGCTGACGCTGAAATTGCCAATCTGGCTCAAAACCAGATTTATTACAGCATTGGTGCCAGACTGTTGGCCAGCAAATTTCAGGGATTACGCAACGCTATTAAAAGTAAGTAGAGGTATATAAATGTCCGGTTTATTTAGTTCAATTGAAGTCTCAGCATCGGGAATGACGCTGCAGCGACAAAAAATGGACGTCGTGGCACAGAATATTGCCAATGCCGAAACAACAAAAACCAAGGACGGCACCCCGTACCAAAGAAAAAGAATAATTGTTTCTGAAGCAGAGGAATCGGTTCCTTTTAGAACTGCGATGTCGGATGCACGAACGAAATTATCGCGAACAAACAGCAGACATCTGGTTAGCGGTCCCAAACATTCCAATGCTAATTTGGAAATTTCCAAAGCGAGTGCCAATGAAATCAATGACCCGGCCAGCTCTTTCAGATTGGTTCATGATCCCGATCATCCCGATGCCGATGAAGAGGGATTCGTGAAGATGCCGGATATTGAAATTGTCAATGAAATGGTTGATATGATGGCCGCCTCACGGGCCTATGAAGCAAATACGATGGCTGTTTCGACAGCCAAAGAGATGGCCAAAAACGCTCTTGAAATATAATTGGAAGGATAGATAGATGAAGATTAATTCAATAGGAATCAATGCTTATCAGGAAATGGCCGGCAAAACGAAGGCCAACAAAAAACCGGTTGAAACAAATATAACTAACCAGGTTCAGAAAACTGAAAAGATTCAGATCCCAAGTCGGATTAATCGGATCGGTTCCGATTTGTCAATTAAACTTGAGGGTGAAGAATACGCAGATATGCTGTCGCCAGAGGAAAAACAGGCCTTGGAACTTCTGTTTGAAAAATATGGTGATAAGCGAGGAATTACAAATTCAAATGCAACCAATCGACCAGGATTGGGAACGTTTGTGGATGTGAAATTATGACCAATGGAATTGGACAGATAGGCCGACTTATTCCTGCTCTTCAGCCGGGAAGCGAAACCAAAGGCAGTTCGGAAGCGAATGGACCGGATGGGAAATTCACTGATGTTTTTGGCAAGCTTATTAATTCGGTTAACTCTATCCAGCAGGAATCGGCTCAGGCGCAGGAGTTGTTGGCGACCGGTGAGGCTGCTGATCTTCATCAGGTGATGATTGCCGTTGAAGAAGCCGGAATCACCATGGATCTCTTTTTGGAAATTAGAAATCGGTTATTAGAAGGATATCAATCGCTTGTAAAAATGCCTATGTAAATAACTATTTGAATAATTCTGCCATAGGATCGGCTGATATTAATAAATAGGAATTGTAATGGAATATTTTAAGGAATTGTCTTCAAATGTTTCCGAATTTGTTCGGAAAATGTCTCCCAGCCAGGTAATAATGCTGATTGGCGTTACGCTGAGTATTATTGTCGGCCTTTTTGTTACCGCCAGTTGGATTGGCGGTGAAATAAATTACTCAGTTTTATATTCTCAAATGGATCCATCGGAAGCTGCTGAAGTGGTAGCGTATCTTGATGAAAATAATAAACCGTATAAAATCACCGATGGCGGGCAAACGATCCAGGTGCCATCCGACGATGTTTACGGACTGAGGATATCGCTGGCTTCAGAGGGGTTGCCCCAATCGGGGAATATTGGCTATTCCATCTTTGATCAATCAAATTTGGGAATGACCGAATTTTTGCAAAATCTCAATTTCCGTCGGGCCCTTGAAGGCGAATTGATGAAAACAATTATGCAGCTAAACAATGTTCAGGCTGCCAGAGTACATATCGTGATGCCGAAAGATCGCCTTTTCAGACAAGATAGAAAAGAAGCGACCGCATCGATTGTGTTAAAATTAAAAAAGTTGGGCGGACTCGATAAATCTCAGCTATCCGGAATTACACATTTGGTTGCTTCTTCGGTTGAAGGTTTGAAACCAGAAAATATTTCTATTATCGATTATCATGGAAATCTTCTTTCGTCGGCGAATGAAACAGACGTTCTGGCTGGTCTGACCACTTCGCAATTGGAAGTCAGGAAAAATGCCGAAAAATATCTTGAAGATAAAGCCCAGTCGATGCTTGATGGTGTTATCGGAGACGGCAAATCGATAATCCGGGTGTCGGTGGATATGAATTTTAAGCAGGTTGAAAAAACTTCCGAATTGTACGATCCGAACTCACCTGTTATTCGCAGTGAAGAAAAAACTGAAGAGTCTGCTGCGGCCACTGATAAGCAGGATGAATTTGCCGAAAGCAAGGATGATAAGAAGATCGAGACTTCGATTGCCAATTATGAAATAAGTAAAACGGTTGAACATATTGTCAACTCAGTCGGCAATATTGAAAGACTGACTGTGGCAGTTATGATTGATGGTATTTATAAAGATGTCGAAAATGCTGAGGGTATTTTAGAAAATATCTATGAACCACGTCCACAGGAAGAGATCGACCGCATCACTGCGATTGTGAAAAGCGCGGTAGGTTTTGATCAACAGAGAAGTGACCAGATCGAAGTCGTCAATATTCCGTTTGACAAACAATCAATGGAACATGATCAACAACAATTGGATCAAATGGTTACACTTGATTTTTATTACGATATTGCTAAAAAAATCGGTTGGGGGTTGCTTGCCATCATGGTTCTGTTTTATGCACGAAGCAAAGCAAAAAGGTTGTTCAAGGCTCTTGGAAGATTGCTCCCCGGAATTAGAGTAGCTCCTCCGAAAGAAGTTATTGAAGAGGACGAGGACGAGGAAATAGAAAGTATTGAGGATGAAGAACCAATGCAGGTTGTTGTAAAGAAGAAACGCAAAGCTACAGTTGTTGATGCCATGCAGAAAGTGGCCAATGATAAACCGGAAGAGGTTGCCAGGGCGATAAAAACAATGATGTTGGAAAGTGCTCACAATGAATAAAAAAGATGATATCTCAAATTATACGGCAATTCAAAAGGCAGCGATTGCGCTAATTTCTTTTGGAACTGAAGTTTCGGCATTAGTCTTG
>JAQBFG010000301.1:0-10703 GCA_032123495.1 Candidatus Zixiibacteriota bacterium
ATATCGGCCCGGTAGCCGCCGACAACAATTATATCACGCGGCTTGAGACCGGCCGCAAGATAAGCCTCGATCTGGTATGAAATAATTGGTTTGCCACCAACTCGCACCAGACATTTCGGTTTGATTTTAGTTATCGGATATAATCGGGAGCCGACTCCGGCTGCCAATATAAAAGCTTTCATGCGCTGCTCCACAGACTATGTTTTTTTACACCGTAAATCCTTATCGAAAGAACAATCGTCTCGGTGATAATAGTTATTATTGCAACCGAATAGATACTCAATATTGGAATTGTTATCAATAGCATAATTATATGACATATTGCCCCGACAGCTACACTAAAGTTGGCATATTTGGCGTGTCCCAAAGCGGCCAAAAATGGATAGCCCAGTAAAACCGAAACTATCACAATCAAGGCGAGCGGGGCAAACAGTTTCAGAAGATCTGAGGTCGGTTCAAAACCGTCGCCAAAAATTAGTCCGGTAATCGTTCCGCTGAAAATCACAACCAAAACCGCGATGACCAGCATAATCGAAACCGCCCAGGTCATAATTTTTTTGAATAAAACCACATTTTTTTCCTTGGCCATATAAGGATATAAAACACTCGTCAGTGGAATAAACAATCCCTGCATACCTTTGTACAACTGCTCGGCAGCGGTGTAAAAACCGACCGCAGTTGGCCCGACAAACAGACCGAGCACGATTGCGTTGGAAGCGGTGTAAACCGAAACCGATGCCCGCGACAGAAAAAACTGGGTGCTCTCCCTGAAATAGCCTTGAATAATCTTAAATGATGGCAGCATCGGTTTGACCTTAAACTGACGGAAAATAATAAATAATGATATCAATCCGGCCGTAATAAAACCGATTGAATAAAGAATCGGAAAATAGAGATAGTCGCTTCTTTCGCGGATTAATACAAAAATAAAAATGGTAAAGATCAACCGCGCCGTAATATTAAGCGCCGTGATATATTTCATCTTTTCCATACCCTGAAAAAACCAGATCGGGAAATAAGCCTGCCCAACAACAATTCCATAGGTCAGCAAAAACAGCATCCAGTCAGCCCTGAATTGCGGTACAGAAAAAACAACAGCGCACATAATTCCAAAGCCGATAAAAAGAAACAGTGTTTTGATAATAAGAACCGAGCAAACGATCTCAGATACTTTGGTACTGTTATCTCGATTAACCGAGATTGAACGGGTCGCCGAGAGATTAAAACCGTAATCGGTAAGGACAACAAAATACTGAATAAACGAATAAGCAAACATGACCTGCCCATACCCTTCTGCTCCCATTATTCTGACCAGATACGGAAGTGATATCAGAGGAAGCAGATAATTGGCACCCTGCAGAAAAGAGAGCGAAAAGAAATTTCCGATCAGGCGGCCATATTTTTCATTTTTTAATATATCAAACAGTCCCTAACTCCATTTTATCGAAAAAGATTTATTCCCTTACGCCTCAAATTAAAAAACATCGCCGAAACAACGAACAGTTCAGAAAACATAACCGCAATAGCGGCACCCTCGGCCTGATATAACATCACCAACGGAAAAATCAAAGCAGTATTCAAAAGACCAGCCGCTATTACCACCCGGCTAAAAGTCTTATTGAATCCAAAGGCAAGCATCGCATGCACCCCTGAGACATTGCTGAGTGCAATAAAAAACGGCAGCAAAGACATTATTCTAATTAAAATCACCGCCTCTTTATACTCCGCTCCAAGACCGATGTTGACAATTATCTCTGCCATCAAAAACAGGATAACCGACAAAACAAACGATCCGAGACTCATCCATCTTAATGTCTTACGGAGAAAAATGATAGCATCATCTTTTGATTTCGCCACAATTGCACTGATATGCGGATAAATCGCCTGCGTGATCGGGCCGATTAATCCCCGTGCCGCTCTGACGATTTTTTCGGCAGCACCAAAATATCCGACAATAATATTATTGGTAAAGATACCGAGAACAAAAATCGTACTGGTTGTATAGAGACTAATAGCAGCCGTTGATATAAACAGTGACCAGCCTTCTCTCAATGATAATTTGATCAGCGACAGTGATGGCAGCAATGGTCTCAGCTTAAAAATCAGAAGCGCGCTTATGATGCCGATCAGTCCGATTATCACCGATGAAACCGAGACAATCAATACTGCCAGAATATAATCTGACTCCGCCTTGACCAATATAAACAGTGCTGCCAAAGAGAGTGTTTTAACCACAATATTTATGATTGTGATATAACGCATCCGCTCCATTCCCTGAAACAGCCACTGCGGAAACATGATATTTCCCACGACAAGCAAAAAGGCGGCATAATAAAGAGCCGAATCGGTACCGAATTTTGTAAAGATAAAAACGATTAAGCTAAGCAATCCAAAACTAATAATTGTTAAGCCAAGTTTTATCAGCATCACAGCACTGAATATTTGCGAGCATTTTTTTAAATTATTCCGTTCGATTGATATCTGCCGGGTGGCAGTATAATTAAATCCGTAATCGGTGAAAATTACAAAATATTGGATAAATGTCTGCGCAAAGATATATAGTCCGAATTTTTCCGGACCAAGAACTCTCACCAGATACGGAAGAGTTATCAGCGGGAATATATAATTAGCGGCCTGAAGAACAAAAAGTGATGAAATATTTCCGATTAATGTTTTGCTTTGGGAAATCAGGTTTGGTTTTTCCGATCCGGAGTTAGATTCTTTTGATTTATTATTGTTTTGTTTCATCAAGCGGCTTCATTTAATAATAAGAAACCAAAACGAAATCTCATTTTTATTATTTTTGTTCAAGCTCAACTTCCAGTACCTTGATCAATGAATCAAGTTTGAACATTTCCGGAGTATCGATATAATAAAGCTTATAAATCGCCAGAGCTTCTTTCTTTTTCTCCCGACTGTTTTGTTCGTTTAACGTATGCGCCAGATTTATCCAGAGCGACACATTTTGCGGTTCAAATTCAATCGCCTTACGGAAATAAATTTCGGCCTGATCAAACTCTCTTAAGGTTATATGATTAACCGCTATCTGTGAGTATGCGACCGGGTTTGGCCCGAGCAAAACAATCGCCTCTTTTAAAACTCTGATCGCTTCTTCAGGCTTATTTAATCTGGCAAAACATTCTGATAAATTCCAGCGATACCGCCCCTCTCTGGGCTCTTTATCAATTAATTGTTGATAATATTTTTTTGCCAATTTAAAATTCCCAATAAAGAAATTCAGATCGGCCAGCGGGATCCAGAACATCTCTTCATTATCACCATTGGCAATCATCATCCGAACCGCCGAAAGTGCACATTCATAATCTTCGGTCAGCGTACATAAGCGAAAAAGTTCTTTATTTATGGCATAATCGGCCGGATAGAGAATATTGGCCCGATGAAAATATACCAGTGCCGAATCAAGCAGGTCGAGCTTCAAGAAAGCTGAGCCGATATTATATAACATATCGCGATCTGAGGGTTTCAGATGCAGCGCTTTTCCAAACAAGTGAATAGCTTCGTTATAGTCATCTTTATGGTAGGCTGCCAGCCCCTCATCGGCCAGTGAATCAAAATCTTCGGTTTCACCGCAGCTAATAATAGCGGCCAGTCCGGCAAGTATTAGAAAAATCGCTAATCTTCTCATTTGATATCTCCTGTTATAATCTCTTATAATATATAAAAATCGGAAAATATTCAAGCCGGTTTGGTAAAATATGAAAACGGACGGAACAATTAAGTAAATAAACTGTTGTTTTTAGTGGTAATACATTGTATTAATTAATATTGATTCTTTTATTATGTTTATTTTTGGAGGAAAGTTTGCCCACAAAACCAAATAATCTAAATAAATCTGAGATAATAACTTTTAAGGCCGATCAATCGCTTTTGGAAGCTATGAAAACGATTCCAAATCGCTCTGAGTTTATTCGCTCGGCGGTGATGATGGCGCTCGAATCATCATGTCCCTTATGCGGCGGAACCGGCATTTTGAACCCGCATCAGCGGGAACACTGGAATGAGTTTAAACGGGACCACACTTTAAACGAATGCTCCGACTGCCGCGAGTTTCACCTCGTATGTAGTAACAAGAAAACGATATGATATTTAAAATTATAATTCAAGCGGCCCTGTTTTGCTTATTGTTAATCGGCTCCAAAAGCATTGCTGATTCATCAATAAAAGAGCAGCCGCAAAAACCGCAAATATATGTTTCGGTCCCACCGCTGGCTTTTTTTGCCGAACAGATCGCCGGCGATAATTTTGAAATTGTTACCGTAATTGGCCCCGGGCAGTCACCGACTACATTTGAGACAACCCCCAAACAGTTTGCTAAATTTGCCAATGCCAAAATATTCTTCACTGCCGGTGTTCCTTTTGAAAAACAGCTAAACAAAAAGCTAAAAAGCTCATTTGAAAATCTCTATATTATAGACACGCAAAGAGGAATAGATCTTCAAAAAATAGAACATCACCATCATGGTGATAGTAATGAAGATCACAATGATGGAATAAACAGTCTTGATCCGCATACATGGCTTGATCCTGCGCTATCAAAAATGATGGCCCAAAATATTTATGACGGACTGGTGAAATTTTATCCGGCCGATAGCCTAATGTTTCAAGATAATCTGAATTTGATTTTGGATGAATTAGACAAACTAGATTTTTATATAAGGCAGGAATTGGAACCGTTTGCAGGCAAATCGTTTTATACGTTTCATCCCGCCTTTGGATATTTCGCCAAAGCGTATAATCTAAAACAAATGTCGATTGAATTTGAAGGTAAGGAACCGTCCGCACGGCAATTGATCGGTATTATAGAAAAAGTAAGAAAAGAAAGAGTGAAAATTATATTTACTCAACCGCAGTTTTCTGATAAGTCTGCCCGAGCAATCGCCGAATCGATTGGAGCGGCAGTAATCCCGATCGATCCGTTATCAAAAGATTATTTGAATAATCTGAAAGAGATAACAAATCAACTGGTTTTGGCCTTTGCTGGCATTGAGAGCAAAAAATAATGAATAAAAGCCCCATCATATCAGCGAACAACCTCTCTTTTTCTTATAACGGCGAGACCGTATTGAAAAATGTAAATCTTACTATCAATGAAAACGATTTTGTCTGGATTGTCGGACCGAATGGCGGCGGTAAAACAACTCTTCTAAAACTTATGCTTGGTCTCTTAAAGCCGAAAACTGGAAATATCAAAATTTTGGGTGATTCACCCCAAAAGGCACGTCGCCATATCGGCTACATGTCGCAGCATATTCGTTTAGACAGTCAGTTTCCGGTTAATGTTCTTGATGTCGTTCTGATGGGTCGTCTTGGAAATGGCCACAGTTTTGGCCCGTTTCGCACAAGTGACAAGGAGATCGCCAATGAAGTTCTTCGGCAGGTCGGATTGCTTGAGTATCGGCAAAAGCAGTTTTCGCAGCTATCTGGCGGACAACAAAGACGATTGCTTATTGCCAGAGCGTTGGTCAGTCGGCCAAAAATACTTTTACTCGATGAACCGACCGCCAATCTTGATGCTGATTCTGAAAAAGATCTTTTTGAACTTCTTAAAATACTAAATAAAGAGCTGACAATAATTTTAGTGTCGCATGATCCCGCTTTTGTTTCCGATTTTGTCAAACGGGTAGTCTGTGTAAATCGGTCAGTCCATGAACATCCGACCACCGAAATATCAGGTTCGTATGTCAGTGAGTTTTATGGAGGTCAAAGAAGAATTGTTCAGCATGATAAGCATCTTGAAGAGGATCAAACAAATGGGATTTGAGAATAAATGATTGAGTTTTTTTCAGCGGTCGCCGAATTTTCCTTTCTTCAGAAAGCGCTTTTGGCTGGAGTTCTGGCCGGAGTAGCTTGTGGTCTTGTTGGTCCGTTTATAGTGGCTCGTCGAATCAGCTATATCGGCGGCGGTATTGCCCACTCGGTTTTAGGCGGGATGGGGGCGGCCTATTTTTTCTCCAATGTTTTTAACTGGGAAGGTTTGCATCCGCTCTACGGCGCGGTTGTCGCGGCACTTTTATCAGCGATTGTTATCGGTCTGGTTAGTTTGAGAGCCAAACAACGAGAAGATACCATAATCAGCGCTATCTGGGCAATAGGTATGGCAGTTGGAATTATTTTTATTATGAAAACGCCCGGTTATAATGAAAATCTTTTAAGTTATCTTTTTGGGAATATTCTGATGGTCTCATCGCATGATTTATGGCAGATCGCAGGTCTGGATCTGTTGATTATAACGATGGTGATTTTATTTTATAATAAATTTTTGGCTATCTGCTTTGACGAGGAGTTCGCTCGCGCCCGAGGAATAAATGTCGAATTTTATTATCTGCTGCTTCTCTGCTTGACTGCTCTGACAGTTGTGGTTTTGATCACAGTTGTTGGCATTGTAATGGTTATCGCTCTTTTAACGCTGCCGGTGGCGATTGCCGGATATTTTACCAGAACTTTATGGCAGACAATGATTTTATCAATATTTACGACAATCGTATTAACTATTTTCGGGCTCGCCTTTAGTTATAATCTCGATTTGCCGTCAGGTGCTTCTATTATTTTATTGGCCGGATTTCTGTTTCTGATTACTATTTCGGTCAAAAAGATAGCTGCTATTTTTACTTCAAAATGATAATAATAAGCCCTCTGATTCCTTCCTGATAATTATAAACTTATTGAGTGATTTTTTTATCGGATGTTTTTTTTTATTTTATTGAGCAGAATGAGGCTCCAAATCGTCATATTGGGCAAGAACGTATTCATCGGGTTTAAACAGGATATTCCTCGATATCCAAAAAATGAGTAGAGGCCTTGACAAATCGGCGTGGTTATTGTAATTTTGTCAGACTTTGTAGGTTGAAAAACCAAAATGTCAATTGAGAGCCTGTTGGCCTCATTGACATTAAGATTGATTTGGAATGTGTTTTAAATAGGAAGTAATATAAGGTAAATATTTATGGAGATGAGAATGGGAGCATTAAGGTTTTTCTTACTCTTATGTCTATTCTTGATTATGGCAACCGCGAGTGTTTTTGGCGGCGGATTTGCATTTGACGGAATTGGAGTGAAAGCAAATGGTATGGGTGGCGCATTTCGTGCAATCGCCGATGATTGGTCAGCTGCCTATTACAATCCGGCCGGCTATTATCGAATCCAGGATAATCAGTTTGCCTTCAATACTGCATTTTTTCATAACCGATATTGGCTAACACCTAATGTTTACTGGCACGGTGAATCTGGCGAAAGGTACGAAACCGGTTACTTTAATGGTCAGGAAATTGCCAACAAGCATGATGTTCCGCATCGGTTGCAGGGCGGATTGCTGGCTCGGTTACCGATTTCTGACAATGAAATAGTTTTTGGGTTTTCGTTGTACTCACTTTATAACCAAAATCAGAATTGGGAGTTGATGCAGTTATTACCGGCGTATGATGATTCATCATTTTTGCCTGATAATCAATTTGGCATCAAGCTCGATGGTACAGCCTACCAACTAACCATGGCCACCGGTTTTATGGAAGATAAATTATCGATCGGTCTTGGTCTTTCACTTGTCGAGGCAGATTTAGTTTTTAATAATGTGACTTTAAGGGATAATCCGATTGAAGGTGTCTTAAGTGATCGCCCTCATGACAAAATTCCGGAGTATTACAGAAACGAAGGTGACGGTATGGGATTTGGATTCCGACTTGGTCTGTTATATGATGTTACCGACCGGATGAAATTCGCCGCCACTTATTCAGCCGTCTCATCAATTGATATTAGCGGCAGATCTTATTTTGAATTTTATATGGGCAGAAATCCAAATACTCTGGTTTATATCACCAGCGGGCAATTGGAGGAACTACTCTTTATGCAGGGTGAAATTATTGAACTTGTTGCAGATTTTGAGACCAAGCTGGAACTGCCTGCGACTCTTAGCGGCGGAATCGCCTATCAGGTTAATGATAAACTTACTCTGTCGCTCGATGCCGAGATGGTATTCTGGTCAAAATTTAAAGGATTTAATTTTGACTTTTCTAATATTGGTCCTTCGGGCGGTCCTGATATTTTCCGAAATGGACAGGTAATTACCGATACCATTTACGATAGAGCACAGGCTATGTTTTTTACTGATCTAACGGCCCCGATTGCCTGGAAAGACGCTGGTAAAATTATGCTGGGCGCCAATTATCAGGCAGCCAGTTTTCTTGATTTGAGAGCCGGTTTTTCCGCTGATCAATCTGCTGTTGATTGGGATAATGCCAATGGTGTTACTCAGACCCCTCAATTTCTCGATCTCGGTACCAAATACAGCTATAGTTTCGGCTTCGGTTTTAATGTTGATGTCTGGAGTTTGGAGTTTGCCACGACCTATACCCATCAGCCTGATTATGCTACTAATGCAAATGTTAAACAGGATAACGATAATATCATAGATAATGTTGCCGGCTTTTATAGTGGTGATACTTACAGAACTGTTTTCGGTTTTAATTACCGATTTTAGGAGGGTGCAAAATGAATAAACATATTATTGGTTTATTGTTATTATTTACAATATCCACAATCTTCTTTGCATGCAGCGACCGGGGAAATTCTATCGTTGTTAATGAATTTGAAACAACCGCCGGTGTCTTTTCACATGATCATGAATTTGATGAGGAACTGGGTTTTTGCATGTTTACTGATGTCGGAAAATTTCGGCACCTTAACTATCAAATCTATGTTCCACCGGGCTACAAAAGCATTACCGCAGGTGTACCTTACCCGGTTCTCTATTTATTGTCCCCTTATGGCGATACAGAGATGTTTTATATAAGTCGTAATTTAAAGGAAATTGCTGATGGAATGATCGCAACTGGTGAAATAAAACCGATGATTATCATTTGCGTTAATGGTTATAATGGCTATGGCGGATCTTTCTACGGTAACTCTTATGCTGGTGGAAAATATGTTGACGCTATTGCCAGTATTCAGGGTGAACCTACCACCGGCAGCTTGATTGATTATATTGATGCCGTTCTTAATACCATATCTGATGGTCGTTTTCCGGGCAAAGGGCGCGCCAATAGAGCAATCTCCGGCGTCGGTATGGGCGGATATGGCGCCATGAGAATGGCCATTACATATAGTGAAAACTTTGGTTCTGTTTCGGCAGTTTCCGCTCCTCTTGATTTTGATGGTGCGACTGGTAACGGAGGATTTGTTGAACTCTTTCGGCAGATTTTACAAAATGCGAATCCCACTACTCATGCAGAATATAAACAGCTGGATACTTCGTACTCTTTCCCGTTACAGACAATGGTCTTCGCCGCGGCAGCAAGTTTTTCTCCGCATGACACCGATTATATTAATCCTGAGTGGTATCCCTTTGATTGGCAACACCCAACCGAACCCCAGCAATGGAATTCCGATGACACTTTAAGAATCACAGATACTTTGACATATTTTGAGCCGTTTGGTCCGATCTCAGCGATGAAATATCATTTGCCATTTTACTATAATGCCGGTGCCACCGGCGTTAATGCCAATTTCACATATCAACCGATCTGGTCGCTCTGGCTTGACAATAATATTGAATCAATTTTGGCTGACCATTCAGGCGCTCTTGATACAACCGATGTTCTCCTGATGACAACGGCCGATGCCAGATATAATTTTTATCAACAGACGCTTGATTTTTCCCAACATCTGACCGGCCTTGCAGTTGAACATGATCTCAATACCTATTCTGGATACGAAGGATATGAAGCTACCGGCGAACGGTTTTTCTATGACACATTAAGGGATCTTCTTAAATTTCATTCCGATAGATTTGAACTGACGGATTGATGAAATAAAAATAGTGGTTTGTTATTAACCAAATAAAGTCGGGAGGATAAATAATCTTCCCGACTTTTTAATTGGGAGCTGTTTGTGGAATATGATTTAATTTCAATCGGGGCTCATCCCGATGATGTCGAAGTCGGTACCGGTGGTGTTCTGATTGGTTTAAATAAACTCGGTTATCGCACCGGTATCGTCTATTTGACGGCAGGCGAAATGGGAACCGGCGGGACACGGGAATTGCGCGCCGAGGAATCTCTGGCGGCGGCAAAAGTGATCGGGTCCGATTTAATAAAGACATACAACTGGGGAGATTGCCAGCTTTTTGACACCTACGAAAGACGGCTGGAACTGGCCGCCTTAATAAGAAAGTGTCGTCCCAAAATAATTCTGGCGCCCGATCCGCATATCGGTCATGGCCGAAGACAATCACATCCTGACCATGTTGCCGCCGGACAGATCGTTATTAATGCCGTTAATTTTGCCACCCTTAAAAAACTCCCGATTGAAGGCGAACCATATCTGACCCGACGGGTCTTCCAGTATTTTCTTCCGCCCGGAAAAACGCCAAATTTTGTCGTTGATATATCTGATTCCTTTGATCAATGGATCAAGGCGCTGAAGTGCCATAAGTCGCAATTTATGAATCCGGAAAAATCGAAAGATTATATCTGGTCGCTCGAATCGATGGCCCGCTCGTTTGGTGTTCAGGCCGGATGCAGATATGGACAGGGATTTTATAATACCGAACCGATGAAAATTGTCGATATCTTTGATCTGGTTAAATAAAATTTAGTATTACATTTTCCTCCGTCTATATCATTATTGTGAGCGGCAAGCGCCCTCGCCTGCCCCAAATCGTCATTGCGAGCGGAGCGTGGCAATCTCAA
>JAQBFG010000302.1:0-11273 GCA_032123495.1 Candidatus Zixiibacteriota bacterium
TGTTGTTGGCTATAAGGTTAAAATCCCTCGTGAGGAGGAAGGTCTAATGGTATCAATCCCTTTCAATTCGAGGCGGTATATATAAAAGATATGCGTATATCGATTTATGTCAAGAAATATAAGTTCCTCTCTTCTTTATTAGTTTGTCTCCGAAAACCATATATTCTTTCAAAATTTTTTCCACAATTAATATATATAAAAAAACCGCCCTTAAACTCAGGGCGGTTTTTCTTAAATTAATTAAAATTTAGAATGGAGGATTTCCGCACGGGGGATCATATCCCTTGTAAAGAAAGTTTATAATAATAATGGCATCAATAAGATTGATATTGCCATTACAGTCACAATCACCGGTTCTTGCAATAGGCCGAGGTGGAGGACCGCTCTTATAAAGATAATTTAGTATATGAACAACATCGAGAATATTAATTCGCCCATCAAAATCGGCATCTCCGTAAAATTCAAAGACAGCAAACTCACAATTCACGGCAAACGGAGAATTTGATGCTGTGGATGATTCAATAAGGATGTCGTCGTAATAGATTCCCCTGCCCAAACCATGGCCGGAGGGTGTAAACATCATGCTCCAGGGATAAGAAGATTCCGGATCTATCTCGACGGCTAACCATGGCGGAAGATAGGAAAACTCCCAATCCATACAACCCGGGTTCAAATTATTTATTACAAACCGATAATCACCACCATATTTATTAACTTGGGCAGCAAAAGTCATCAGTGGCAAATTGACGGAGAGGGGAACAATTTCCGGTTCCATAGTTGCTCCAAGAATAGTCATTGTTACCGGGATTCTAACAGGGCTGTTGATGGCATTTATGGCAGAAATATGTAATGTATCGTAATAGATTCCGGCCGCCAAACCTCTGTATTCATAACTGAGGCGGATTGATGCCGGAGCATCGCCGGTTGTTTGGTTGAGAGAAAGCCAATCATATTTATGCGTTATATTGAAAGTAAATGGCTCACCCCCGCCGTTATCATTAATATTTAATATTGGAAGCAAAACCGGATCGGCCAGTGGTTTACTGCTTCCTTGACCGCACTCAAAATATTCGGCCGAAAATGATGATTTATCGACTCCAATTACCGCCGGGTCATCGGTAAAGTGAAACAAAAATTCGACAAATTGGGGAGAATTGACCGCCTCATCAGAATAAACCCAGACCGTATCATAGAAATCATATCCGGCTGCACCAATAGTTTTAAAATCAACCGTGACTTCCTGAGGAACTGAACCTGAAACCGGTATCATTCCACCCACGTGGCGAGAATCTTCGGTCAGATAATAATTCATTGTTCCGGCGCCGCCGTTGGTGATATTAAATCTTCGAGACGGCGCATATGGAACATTTGCTATCACAAAAATATGAGTCGAATCTATCTCTATCAACGGCAAATCGGATGAAATTTCAAGCTGCACATAAGCCTTTTGCGGGCTATTGTTCGCCTCCGGATCGCTGACAACGATGGAATCGTAAAAGAACCCATATGGTAATCCGGTAATATCAATTGATAAGGTAATATCGCCGGTGTTCAAACCGGAGACAGGGTCTATCGACAACCAGCTTTCGGTGTTAGAAGCGGTCCAATTTAAGTCATTGACACCAATATTGCTGATTGAAAGAATCTGGTCGGATGGATTCGATGATCCGGCAACTGCATTGAAAATGAAATTTGTCGATGACAGTTCAATAATCGGCGGCTGATTTAATATTTCATACTCAACAGCAATCGACAGAGGACTGTTTCCTGCTGCGGGGGCGATAATCTTGATAGTATCATAATATATTCCTGAAGGCAGTGAAGTCGTTATTGGAACAACCTGAATATTTATTGGATCATTAATCATTGTTCCTGATGAAGGAATAACGCTCAACCATGAACTTGATTTTTGAGCCGTCCAACTCAAAGAAGTCTGGTCTCCTGTTTTTTGAATGGTAATAAATTGCTGATCTGGCAAAACATCATCGATGTCTGCCTGGAAATATAAATAATCAGTATCGACAACCATGTCCGGAACCGGTGCAAATGCAAAACAATACGGTCCGCCAAAATTCTGGTTATCGGGGAAAAGCCAGTCCCAGGTATCATTTGTAACTTCGCCCCAATCGCAAGAATCGATACAAATTTCATATACGTCTGAACCACCCATTGGCACATTAAAGTGGTATCGAAAACGGGTATAAAGATCAGTTTCAGTACCCAACCAGCCGCTCAGGGTAGCGGTGGTGTGATTCATCGAGTCTGGCAAAACACCATCCCAGCTACCGACCTTAATGTCATTCATCACTGTCCAGATTGCCAAGACGCTGTTGAATTCCCAGCCATTCATTCGGATAATCGATCCAGTTCCACCCGGATCGCCACCCATATTTAGCCAATTAATGCCGATACCATCGGTTTCAACACCATCAACTCGCGCAAAAAAGCGATGCGATTGGCTGTAGCCGGTATGAGTGATGCCATCATTATTGGCCATTTTCAGGTCCATATACAGATCGGTATTGGCCTTATAAAAATTGTCCATCAAAATCGGGTGATAAAATGTCGCACCCGGACTCATTTCGACCACAAATTCAATTGCCATAACGGGAGAAACAAACAAAACCATGGCCAACAATGCTGATAAAAGAGAAATCCTTTTCATGTGTGCTCCTATTCAAGCGGTTAGTAAATTTTTTACCAAATAAGAGACAATAGAGTATTTACAAACTGTAAGTTAATATACTTATGTTATTTGTAAGTTAATATACCCATCCCGCTCTGTCAAGCAAAAAGCATCCGGTAACCGTTTTAACAAAAATACCTTGACAGATGAGAATTTCAATATATCTTAAGATTTAAAGCAATGTCCCCATACTTAGGAATAGTCTTATTGGCTTAATAGCTATCTAAAAGACCTGTCAAAACAGGATTGAACTGCAAAAATAGGAAGTTATTAAAGCCGCTTTATTGCGGGAGGAATTAATCATGTACAGTTCCGCCAAACTCTGTAAAACCGGTATAATTATTATTTTCGCGATGATTATTCTTGGTTTTTCTCAACTCGCCTTATCTCAGGTACATTCGCTGGAGATCAAGGTTGGAGATGTG
Source organism: Candidatus Zixiibacteriota bacterium (assembly GCA_032123495.1). GTDB lineage: Bacteria > Zixibacteria > MSB-5A5 > GN15 > PGXB01 > JAAERC01. Next base: position 3,112 of record JAQBFG010000302.1, read on the forward strand.
ATCGCCTGCCCGGGACAAACTAATGTTGAAATTCCAATCTACTTGGAAAACTACACCGATACAGTCGCCGGATTTAACCTATGGCTCCAATTGAGTCGACCGGATATAATGGAATTTCAGTTGAGTCTTGAAACTATTGAATATACGACATATTTTATCTATACCGAATGGGATACCAGCAATCCTCCTGCCCCAACCGATTCGGTTATTGCATCGACCTATTGGGTATGTGATCAATGGGATGGCTCTGAGTGTATTTCATCCTCCAATCAGCTTGGATATTACAAATGTCTGCAATATTATTGGGATTGCATTGATTCGGTGTTTGTGCCCTGGCAGGAAGGTATTGACGCTGTTCATACAGAATCTATAGATGCTTATGGCAGTAACTTTGATACGGTTGGAACCTTGACTCAGGGCTGGGAAATGGTCACGACTCGCTCATTGGCTGGAAATGGTTATAATATTCAAATATCTGGAATGGCCAATCAAGCAAACTTACCTATCGACAATTATACAGCCGGGATCGGATATCCTCAGGGTGGACAAATTCCGCTTATAAAAGTTATTGCCGATGTTTATCTAATTGATGAAACAATGGTCGACCGCGATGTTGAGATTATTGTTGAATATCAAATGATTGATAATTTTGGCCTTTCAGACGAAAGAGGCCAAGCGTTGGGTGTTACTTCTGTCGAGGTGGAAGATATTTCATACTTTATGTGTGAGCAATGGGCAGATCCGCCAAATGAAAATATTTGCCTTTATTGGAATCGTGTTTCTGAATATAAATGCCCCACCGAGGGTTGCGATTCAATGTTTGTAGATACCATCATGCACACTTTTGTTGATGTTGACCGCTGTTGTCTTCCAATGTCTGTCGCCTGCAACAATAATGTTTCAGAATCAGAATGTCCCGATGAATTCGGCGGCACCGGCGTGTGGTTTGACGGATGTATCTCTATAACCGATGGATCATTATATGTCAAACATTGCGTGTGTGGCGATCTTAATGATGATGGAATGTTTAATATTCTTGATATCATCTTTTTAATTAATCATAAGTATAAAAAAGGCCCCGCTCCTGAGCCAATTATACTCGCGGATACTGATGGCGATGGCAGAATTAATATTTTGGATATAGTTTGTCTTATCAGTGCAAAATACAAATTCGGGAACTGCTGTGATGACCCCTCCTGGCTCCGATAGTCCAAAAAAAGGAGGAGTTGTTAAACAAACAACTCCTCCTTAATTATTTTTAAAAAGGAATTATCTTATAGGCTTAATAGCTATCTAAAGGATTTACAGGAGAGATGTTATTAACGCCGCACTTATGCGGGAGGAGTGTACTATGAACAGTCAGTCCAGACTTTGTAAAATCAGTAAAATCATTATTTTCGTGATGATTATCGCCGGTTTTACTCAACCTGCCTTTTCGCAACGTTGGTATGATTTGGAAGTTATTGTTGGCGATACTATCACCTGCCAGGGGCAGACAAATATCGAAATTTCAATTCATTTAAATAACTATGCCGATACAGTTGCAGGATTCAGTCTATGGCTCCATCTGGATCGGCCAGATATTATGGAATTCAAAACCAGTTTTGAATCAATTGAATATAATGTCTTTTATATTTATACTGAATGGGATTCAAGTGAACCTCCAATTCCGATTGATTCAATTGTTGCCTCTCCATATTGGGTATGCACAGATGAGAACTTTCCCATTTGTATTGATTCGGCATTGTTGCTAGGCTATTATCAATGCAATGAATACTTGGGTAGCGATTGTATCGATTCAGTATTTATCGAATGGAAGGAAGGAATTGACCCGGTATATACTGAGTTGAAAGAAGCTATGGTGGGAGCTGTTGATACGGTTGGAACTCTTATATCCGGTTGGGAGATGGTTACGGCTCGCTCGTTAACCGGCACTGGTCAAGATATTTTAATAACCGCCATTGCAGACCAGCACGGACCTCCGCCAGATATTATAACTCCGGGAATAGGATTCCCCCAATATGGTGGTACGCCTCTGATTAAAATTTTTGGTAATACTCTCCCATTGGATGATACCGTCACAAATCGATCCGTTAAAATTCATATTGAACGTGATATACTCGATTATAATGGCTTTACCAATGAATTAGGTGCACCCCTATGCGTTAATACCGAACAGATTGAAAAATATGCATATTTTATGTGTGAGCAGTGGCTGATTCCCGATGAAATCTGTATGTATTGGAATCGTGTGATGGAATATGAATGCCCTACTGAAGGCTGTGATTTAATACAAGTAGATACTTTAATTCATGGTTTCCTGGATGTTGACAAATGCTGTGATCCAACTGGTGAGAACTGCTTAACAGAAATAGAAGAATGGCAATGTGCCAGTCAATTTGGCGGAACCGGAGTTTGGCATGCCGGCTGTATCAGAATTGTTGATGGTTCGATTACTGCTCTTCAAGAGGGTCCTGAATCAATTATGTGCGGCGATTTTGATAATAGTGGATATATAAATATTCTCGATATTGTCTATTTTATAAATCATCTTTACAAAGGTGGGCCGCCGCCACGTGTTTTATGTGTAGACCCAATCACAGTATTGGATCTTAATCACGATGGCAGAGGTAACATTTTGGATATCATATGTCTTCTCAATCAACTATACCATTATATAAAATGCTGCGATGACACCGACTGGCCGTGGTAAGTAATAATAACTATAGAGGAGTTGTTTTTCAAGCAACTCCTCTTTATTCATATTATAACAAAATTAATATACTATTTTGTACCGCTAAGAAGCGATAGCACCGAAGCGGATGAAATAGATGTATGCGCAAAAAGTGATATATTGGCTTTCAAAAGCATCTGGTTCTTTACAAAATTGGAAATTTCGCGTCCGTAATCAACATCCCTGATCTGCGATTCGGCCGCCACCAGATTCTGTGATTCAATTCTTAAATTCGTCAGTCGGCTCTCCAGACTGTTTTTCTGTGTTGCGCCAACATCGGATATCTGCGCGTCAAGATGAGATATCTCATCATCGATCTGATTTATCGCCGCCTCAGCCGCTTCGGTGTTTGATAGATCAAGAGTAATCAACTCATTGACATCAGCGACAGAGCCTTGTGAACCATCAAGAAGTTTCTGGGTTCCAAACTCCGATGTATCGCGAATCATATTATAACTTTCAACAATATTATCTGCCTCGGCCTGATAAGCTGCTCGTGCCGAATCATCGATACCGCCTTCATTTGCTGCCGCCAATGCCAGTGTTCGCAATTCGGTCAGTTTCCGCCGCTCCTGCAGAAGAGCCGAATCGGCTGTCTGGTATTTATTGATCTGATACGATACATTTTCAATTTCCTGATTCAATGATGCAATCCGGGTTCGCATCTGTTCGGAAATAACCAATCCGGCCGGATCATCGGCAGCACTGTTTATTTTCAAACCGGAAGAGAGTTTCTCCATCGACTTGCCAAGATTAAATACGGTCTGATTGAGATTTCTCGTCAAATTGACGGCCATAATATTATTTTTGAATCCAAGTCCCATATCAGCCTCCTTTTCAAAATTGCTTTTGTATGAGAACTCAAATTACCGTATTGCAAAGGACGTGCCATTTAGAAACAATTAGCAAGTGATTGGGATACTGGAGGTTATGAACAAGACAGAGATTGACACCATTATCTATTATGGTCTCAATCCCATACGATATTGGATATGTAGAGACCGCCGATTATCATAAATGATAAATCGGCAGCCTCTTCGTGGAGGAACCGAGAAATATTTTTAGTCTTCCAACCGTCTGATATAGGCCGGAATCTTTCTGTTTTCATCTTCAAAAGAAGGTACTCTTCCCCGTCCGTTGCCGCCGCCGACAACTGATCTGACCGGATATTCTTTATGATCGGGAAATAGCGACATAACTTTCCCGGGGGTGGCCGGGATAAATTGTTCTTCCTGCTGTGTGGAAGGTTGTACCTGTGCGGGAGCGCCAAATCCAGTGGCAATCACGGTCACTCTCATCTGCTCTGATAGAGACGGATCAATTACTGCGCCAAAGATAATGTTGGCATCGCTTCCGGCCGCTTGATAAACTATCGAAGTGGCAGTATTGACATCAAACAGGGTCATATCTTCACCGCCGGTAACATTTATCAAAACACCCCTGGCTCCTGAAATAGAAATCTCTTCCAAAAGAGGCGAGGCTATCGCCTGATTGGCAGCCATCTCTGCCCGTTCTTCGCCGGAACCATAGCCGGTTCCCATTAAAGCATCGCCACCTTCAAGCATAACTGTTCTGACATCGGCAAAATCGCAGTTTATCAATCCCGGAATAGTTATCAATTCCGAAATTCCTTTAGTCGCCTGATGCAAAATTTCATCGGCAAAAGCGAACGCTTCGGTCAGTTTGGTTGTTTTGTCAACAATGCTCAAAAGCCTCTCATTCGGAATTGAAATTACCGTATTGGCTGATGATTTCAACTCTTGCAATCCCTGATCGGCCTTGTCAATTCTTTTCTGCCCTTCAAATTTGAACGGTTTGGTCACAACCGCAACCGCCAAAGCTCCCTGCTTGCGGGCGATATCGGCGATTACCGAAGCAGCTCCGGTGCCGGTTCCACCGCCCATGCCGGCGGTAATGAAAACCATATCGGCACCATTGAGAAATTCGGCGACTTCATCACGATCCTCTTCAACCGCTTTCCGTCCGATTTCAGGATTGGCTACGGCGCCAAGCCCTTTGGTCAGCCTCTTGCCTATTTGTACTTTTTTGCCGGCATGATTATGTTCCAGCACCTGGGCATCGGTATTGACCGCAATAAATTCGACCCCACTTAAACCGGCTTCAATCATCCGGTTGACGGCATTGCCACCGGCCCCACCGACACCGACAACTTTGATCCGGGCAAAATTGCCCTGCTCATCGGCAAAACTAAATTTCAATCCATCACTCATCGGTTTTTCCTCCATGTTTATTAAAAATTATCTGTAAACCAACTTTCAATCTTCTTAAATATTTTTGACAATTTGCCTTTGGCGAATTTCTTTTCGGTATCGTGCTTGCCGCCATAATTGATCAGCCCAATCGCGGTGGCATATTCGGACATAGAAAGCGTCTCCGGGAAACCGTCAATTCCTGTCGGAGTTCCAAGTTTGGCCGGCATATCAAAAATCTGCTCGACCAGATCGACTACCCCCGGCAGCATTGAACCGCCGCCGGTCAAAATAACCCCGGCCGTCAATGAATCAGGCGGATTCGATTTTTTGACTTCACGAGCCGCCAATGAAAGAATCTCTTCCATCCGCGGTTCTATAATTGTCGCCAGAACATTACGTGAGATACTTCGCGGGTCACGGCCGGCTGCTCCGCCGACTTCCATCATATCATCAGGATCGACCATCGATGCCAGCGCCGAGCCATATCCGATTTTTATCTGTTCGGCCTGATCAAGGGTTGTTCGCAAACCAATTGTGATATCATTGGTGACATTTTTCCCGCCAAGTGGAACTACCCCGGTATGCCGGATTGAGCCATCAAAAAATATCGCAATATCGGTCAGATCACCGCCAATATCAAGAAGCACCACACCCATCTCTTCCTCTTCGGAACTGATACTGGCATACGACGAGGCGAGCGATTGCATCACCAAATGCTCTATCTCAATTTCGCATCGTTTCAGAGCACGATATATATTTTTAACCGATGTTATCGCAGCGGTTGCAATATGTACTTCAACTTCAAGTCTTACCCCGCTCATCCCGATAGGATTTTTTATTCCAGTCTGCTCATCAATTGTGTATTCCTGCGGCAAAACATGAATTATCTCGCGGTCGGTCGGAATCGCGACCGCACTGGCCGCTTCAATCGCTTTGTTTACATCCCGGTCGCTTATCTCATTTTCCGAGTGAGCAATACCGATAACGCCATGACTATTGATCGATTTGATATGATCCCCGGCCAGACTAACCACCGCCGATTCAATATGTACACCAGCCATAAGCTCAGCATCATCAACCGATTTCGAAATCGATTGAATCGCCTTTTCCATGTTGACAATAACGCCGCGTTTCATACCCTCAGCAGGGGCCGACCCATGACCGAGAAAAACCGGCAAACCCATTTCATCGTTTTCCGCAATTACGGTTCTGACTCGGGTTGTCCCGATATCTATTCCGGTTATTAATCTTGTTTCTGTCTTCATTTATCTACCGCAATCACCTGACCGGCCAAACGCAGGTCCAACATTTTGATCTGACTCAAATCAGGATTAAATTCCAACAAAAAGGTTCTTAAGTATTCCATATTTCTTACCAAATCCCCGGCATACATTTTCAGCGATGGCTTTAATCCATCCATTTTCACAATCGTACATTCAGCAGATAATATATCTATCGTGGAAATTGCCAGATAAAAATCATTATCATCAGTACAAAGTTGTTTTAATTGACCGGATAGCAGGTATAACCTGTCATTTTTGGCCGGCGCAAACGGACTACATTTCCCGGCTCCGATAATTATTGGAAAATTAAACGAGGTCGGCCAGTTTTCAAACTCACTCAGATAACCGAGTTCATCAAGAACAAAGAATTTCCCATTGGAACTAACCAGCGCCAGTGGGCTGATCTCATTGAGAATAATCTTCAATTTATTTGGAAATCCAAAATCTAGTTTTGCATTTATAACCTTTTTGTTAGTAATAACACTATCGATAAAATTGCTTCCCGAGAAGTTGAATATATTTTCCCCAATTGGAGCCGCCAACAGCTCAGATTGACAGATTATTCCCTCAGGCACAGCACTGACTTCCTTTAGATTAAATGCGTCGGAAAGTCTGATAAACACCACTCCCGCCAACAACAGAATTGTCGCCAACAGGAACAATTTGTATTTTCGGCGAACCTGCAGAATCATTATTTCGACAACCTTTCAAGAAGAGCCGGAGCCATTAATGTGATTGATCCGGCACCCATCGTAATCACCATATCTCCCGGTTGAGAGATTTTGGCGATCTCATCAAGACAATTTTCTTTGGCTCCGATATATTTAATCTTATCATACCCTTTTTCTTTGGCAGTTATTTCAATCATCTCCGAGGTTACCCCGGGAATCGGTTTTTCACGAGCAGGGTAAATATCAACCAGTAAAGCGATATCGGCCAGACTAAGGGCATCGGCAAATTCTTTATAGAATAGCTCGGTCCGTGAAAACAGATGCGGTTGATAAATAACAATCACCCGCCGCTTAAATGTTTTAGCGGTTTCGAGAGTAGCTTTGATCTCGGTCGGATGATGAGCATAATCATCAACTACTAAAATATCATTGATAGTCCCTTTGACTTCAAAACGTCTCTGAACGCCGCCGAATTGTTCGAGTGCCTTTGCAGCCTGTTCAAATGGAACTTCAAGCTCCATCGTCGCGGCAATAGCAGCCAGGGCATTTTTGATATTATGACGACCAGGGACAATTAAGGAAACATCACCCAACAATTTATTGCGTTGGAATAGTTTAAATTTAGAACCGCCTTCTGTAAGTTCCACATCAACCGCCCGATAATCGGCTTTCTCACCAAATCCAAAACCGACCGAAGCTCTTGTGATCCGTGGATAAAGAGTGGTGGTGATAGGATCATCAACCGGATAAATAACCAGTCCATAAAACGGGACTCGATTCATATAGGATACAAAACAGTTTTCCAGATCTTCCTGACCATCATAACAGTCGAGATGCTCCGGCTCAATATTGGTAATTACTGCCATCGACGGATACATCGCCATAAATGAACGGTCGTACTCATCAGCCTCAGCCACCAGATATTCACCATTTCCAAGTGATGCCCCGGTTCCTTTACCGCTAACTATCCCGCCAACGATCACGGTTGGATCAAGCTCGGCATCGGCCATGATTTTTCCGATCATTGATGTTACGGTTGTCTTACCATGTGTTCCGGCGATACCAATTGAGTATTTTAGGCGCATCAGTTCACCAAGCATTTCGGCTCGTTTGATAACAGCAATTCCGCGTCTTTTAGCCTCGAATACTTCAGGGTTATCGTCTCCAACCGCCGATGAAATCACTACCGCATTGGCCGACCCAATATTATCAGGCGCATGCTGGTCATAAACGGGAATCCCGATACTTACCAATCGCTTAG
>JAQBFG010000303.1:0-4544 GCA_032123495.1 Candidatus Zixiibacteriota bacterium
TCTAAATAATTTTGAGCAGTCATTAGAAGTTGTTTGCCAAAAAATAATCGACATACTCCCACCTGGGTGGCGGTATCCAGATATTTGTCAATCAAAAATTGTAATTGAGGACAAATCATATCACAAGGCTGGATTGATAGAAACGGAATGGAATCTATCAGCCGAAATTATCGCAAATAATGTTATCATCGGTAGTATAAATGTCTATTACACGGAGGAAATGCCAGATGAAGACATTGGACCTTTTCTGAAAGAGGAAAAGAAATTAATCGGCACAATCTCTGAACGGTTGGGGCATTTTATAATGCATAAAAGAATGCGTCAGGCTATTGGCGAGCTTGAAAAAATCAGCAATAACGACAAAAAAACTGAGAGTGCTGAATGGCGGGCGGTAATGATGATGCTTAAACAGACCGACCGCAGTCTCTATATTTCAATTTCCCGAAAAATGCTCAATCATCTCTGCTGGCGTGGAATTAAAGATGCCGTGAACTTAATGAAGAATTGCAGTCCAAAAGAGATTTTTAACGGCACTGATTTACCCGATGATTGGAATCAGCCATTGCATACTATTCAGGTTGCAATGCCAGCGAAATTTGGCCAGGATGTTTTTGATATCGCGTCAGATCATTTAAGCGATGATGAAATTGTGAGATTGATTCAACGCTGGATACATGAAGATAAGCTCAGTTTTCTGGTGCAGGTTGTTAATAGAAATCTTTCTCTTGCAGAAGTTGCCGACGCAATCAGGCGCTATTTTATTCTTTCCGAAGGCGATCCTGAGGCGCAGTCCCCCAATGAAAAAGGTATTCAGGTCTCATTAATCAGGCGTTTTTTATCTGATCACCTTTTGTATATAAATGTTTTGAAGCACTTTATAGAAATCCGGGATTTCTATCATTTGCTACAGAAAGTTATATTCACATCTGAAAGTCATGGCCGGCTGGGCGGTAAAAGTGCTGGCTTGTATCTGGCCGCTCAAATATTAAAATATAATAGGAAGAAACATGACATACTTGAAAACGTCAAAATTCCTAAAACCTGGCATATAACATCGGACGTTCTTCTGCATTTTATGCATTATAATAATTTTGAAGAAGTCGTTGAGCAAAAATACAAAGATATTGCACAAGTTCGGCTTGAGTATCCGCATGTTGTTGAGACTTTTAAGCGAGCCGCATTTCCCCCGGATATTGTTCGTGGACTATCGATGGCGCTTGACGATTTTGATGAGAAACCGTTGATTGTCAGGTCTTCTTCTTTACTTGAAGATCGTGTTGGAGCGGCATTTTCCGGCAAATATAAATCCCTCTTTCTGGCCAATCAGGGGACCAAAAAGGAGCGTCTCAATGCCCTCATGGATGCAATCGCCGAGGTATATGCATCAACTTTCAGCCCGGATCCGATCGAGTACCGCGCCGAAAGAAACCTGCTTGATTTCGGTGAAGAAATGGGAATTATCATTCAAGAAGTTGTTGGAAATCAGATCGGGAAATATTTCCTGCCAATGTTTGCCGGTGTTGCATTCAGCCAAAATGAATTTCGCTGGTCTCCACGCATCAAGCGCGAGGACGGATTGGTACGATTGGTCCCCGGATTGGGTACCCGGGCTGTTGATCGACTAAGTGATGATTATCCAATTCTGTTTACACCCGGACAACCCGGCCTAAAAGTGAATGTTCAGCCGGATGAAATCCTCAAATATTCTCCTCAGAAAATTGATGTCATTGATCTGGAGAAACATAGTTTCCAAACCATTACTATTCGGGACTTCCTCGAAGAAGTTGGATATGATATTCCAAATCTTAATAAAATAATTTCAATATATAAGGATGGACATATTACCGATGGTATGGGATTAATCGATTATGAATCGGGAGAACCGGTTGTCACATTTAATAATCTTTTTAAACAAACTCCATTTGTTAAACAAATTAAGACGATTATGACTCTTCTTCAGGAAGCTTATGGTCAACCGATAGATATTGAATTTGCTCATGATGGAAATAATTTTTATTTGCTTCAATGCCGAACCCAGAGTTATTCACATGAAACCGCCCCGGCACCCATTCCAAAAGACACACCTCCAAATAAGGTTATATTTTCGGCCAATAAATATATTTCAAATGGCCGCACCTCAGATATTACTCATATTGTCTATGTGAGTCCGGAAGAATATGCCAATATTTCCTCTCGTGAGGAAATATTAGAAATTGGGCGGGCCATAAGTAGACTAAATAAGCTTTTGCCCAAAAGACAATTCATTTTAATGGGTCCCGGCCGATGGGGAAGCCGAGGGGATATCAAACTCGGCGTCAGCATCACCTATTCCGATATTAACAATACCGCAGTTTTAATTGAGATTGCCCGGAAAAAAGGAAATTATCAGCCGGATCTTTCATTTGGCACGCATTTTTTCCAGGATTTGGTGGAAGCCGAGATAAGATATCTTCCTTTATATCCTGATGATGCGGGAATAATTTTTAATACAATGTTTTTTCAATCATCGCGAAATTTCCTCGAGGACATCTTGCCTGAATATAAGCATTTGGCCGATGTAATTAAGGTTATTGATGTTCCTCAATCCACCAATGGAGAAATTCTAAAGGTTTTGATGAATGCCGAGCTGGAGGAAGCAGTCGGCATCATAACGAAACCATCGACTGAAATCGAATCTAAGGAAGTTATATCAAGTGTCGAAATCGAATACCGCGATGAATTCTGGCGCTGGAGATATCAGATGATCGAAAGACTGGCCGACGAGATTGAGTCAGATAAGCTGGGTGTATTGGGATTATATATTTTCGGCAGTACTAAAAATGCTACTGCAGGTCCCGGCTCGGATATCGATTTATTGGTGCACTTCCGCGGATCTGACAAGCAGCGCGAGGAATTAGGCTTTTGGCTTAATGGCTGGAGTTTGGCACTGGACGAAATTAATTATATGCGAACCGGTTATAAAAGCGGTGGTTTGCTGGATATCCATATTATAACTGATGAAGATATTGACAATAAAACTAGCTATGCAGTTAAAATAGGTGCTGTCACTGATCCGGCGCAAGAAATCCATCTTGGGAAAAAATCAAAGTAATTCTCTTGTAGCTTTCTCAAGATTCTCGGTTTTAAATTTTATTAGAGCCAGTTCCGGGCCATCATGTGCAGCCGATAGACAAATTGTGCTTCCTATTTTATCTTTCCATGACCCGGTTATTCTTGGCGATTCGTGAACATGCCCATGAAGTGTCAAAAGCGGCTGCTTTTTCTCAATAAATCTGCGGATTGCGACCGATCCGACATGTAAATCCAAGGGCACATGATCAATCATTTTTCCATCAAGTGCAGCTCGATCAAGTTTTGTATTATATGGGGGAGCGTGAAATAGGAAGATGGCGTTTTTTAAGTTATCATCCCGCACCAAAAATTCCAGATCTTTTTTGATTGTTGAAAATTTTATTTCATTTTCTCTTATGGGGAATGAGTAGCTTCCGCCTTCCGGGGAAACAGTACCAGGCTCCTTATAGCGAGAAACATCGTACCGTTCCCAATCTTTCAATTGAAAGGGAGTTGGATTGACGTAATTATATCCATAAATCGAATAATCACTCTTCTTTATTCTTGTATTGTGGATATAATTCCAATTGCCCTGAACAGCAGCATCTATAATCGCCGCTTCTGCAGATCGGCCATCATCATTACCCAAAATTATAAATATATCAGGATAATTTTTACCCAGTCGATCTTTGATGACATTTAGTTCTGAAATCAAAAAATCATTAACAAAATCTTCATGGGTAAAATCAATGGCTTTGTAAATTCCTGCTCCGCCGGGTAGTATATCACCGCCAATAAAGACGGCTTCTGGCCTATCCTCCAGTATACGCCCAAAAAGTTTCCTATACTTTTCAGTGGCACCATGTAAATCGGTTACATAAAAGCAATTCATCGTAAAAATATATAAAATAAATCGTACATTAGGTTAAAATAACTAAAAAAATGATTCGAATACACTAATTTATTATTTTTCCATTTTAAGATATGCTCTTAGCAGATGGGATATCAGTTTCTATGAATCAAATTTATAATAATTTCAAGATCAGGTTGAATATTGTCTGAATTACCGTGATATCATACGTTTATTCAATCTTTTTCAAAATTATATCAAATTCTGGTTTGGCAAATTCTTTATTGTCTCCGACAGATGTCTATGTTTTTTATTTAACGAGGCAAAATGAGCTGGAACAACTTATTCATATGCAGGACAAAATGACATCTTTGGGCCACATTGCCGCCGGGATTGCTCATGAAATAAGGAATCCCCTTTCCGGAATAAATATATATTTGGGCACTTTGGAAAAAATGTACGAAAGAAAAGACAGTTTGGATAAAATCCCCTTTATCTTAAGTCAGCTTAAATCGGCATCCTCAAAGATTGAGACAGTGATCAGGCGGGTAATGGATTTTTCAAAACCGAGCGAACCCAAGTTCGGAATAATAGATATAAATAAACCTGTTGAGGAAGCATTAAGTTTATCAACTGTCATATT
>JAQBFG010000304.1:0-10032 GCA_032123495.1 Candidatus Zixiibacteriota bacterium
GATCGATTTCGAATATCCCGCCCAAGGGTGGCCGGAAACATCCGGAGCAGTCGTTTGTCCCGATAGATACCTCGAATATTTTGTTTATCTGTGGGGGAGCTTTTGAGGGACTCGAAAAAATTATCGCCCGGCGGGTCGGAAAAAAACAGGTCGGTTTTGGTGCCGAAAATCTTGATATCAGTCATGAGGCTCCGGAGATATTAACCTATGCCGAACCATCGGATCTGTTGAAGTTTGGACTGATACCGGAACTTATTGGCCGACTACCGGTTTTTGCACCGCTTTTACCGCTTGACAAAAACGCTCTTTTCTCGATTCTGACCGAACCGAAAAATGCCTTGGTCAAACAATACTGCCGACTTTTCGAAATGGAGGATGTCAAACTGACTTTCCAGAAAGAAGCGTTATGGGCAGTGGTTGATATCGCGGAGAAGAAAAAAACCGGCGCTCGTGCGCTTCGTTCGATTCTTGAGAAGGCATTATTGAAATTGATGTTTGAGACACCATCGAAAAAAGATGTCGAAGAGATAATTATTACGCCGGAAATCATCAACCGTACCGGCGAAGCTGAGATTATCAAAAAACCGGCCAAAAAAGCCGGCTAAGATTTGATCTACTAAGATAAATACGCACCCAGCACAATCGAATTGAAGATATTTTCAGACGTATCTACAGCCGATGATGAAGCTATCGGGACTGGTGCACCATACAATACCGATGCAGCCTCAGCTTTGGCATACATCACCATTGCCTTATATGTTCCATTGGCCGTTTCCATATTCGACATAACAAAAATATCGGTATCACCGGCCACTTTTGAATTCGTGATTCCTTTTGAAAGCGCCACTTCGGTTTTTATCGCAACATCAAAAGATAGCGGTCCATCGATAAGGACATTTTTAATCTGTCCGCGGTCGGACATTTTGGCGATCGCCGCTTCAAGCATTGTTGTTTGTATTGCCGGATAAATCGCCTCAACTGCCGCGAGAAGACCAGCTTTTGGTAATTCATTGCCGAGTCTATTGCAAACTTTTGTCGCGTTTTGAATAATATTAATCAATTGTGCCGCATCAGGTTCCGGGATGACACCGCCATCAGTGACAAACATCAATTTATGATACCGTTCGGTTTGTAAAACACCGATATGCGATAGCACCGTTTTTTTGGTTACAAAGCCGCTTTGGTCGGAATAAAGCAGATCGACAAAATCACGGGTGTTGATATTGCATTTTAGCAGAAAATCAAATTCATTTTTTGATGCTTTATCAAGTGCAATCTGACAGGCTTGTTTCGGGTCGACTGCATCAATGATATCAAAATCAGCTGATAATTTTTCGATTTCATTTTTGGGGCCGATTAATGTCGGTACGATAAATCCATCACCAACGGCTCTCTTGATAGCATTGATATACTTATTATCAGTCGGATAGATAACACCAACTTTTTTTGCACCATCTGCCTTTATCTTTTCGGTGGCTGTTTCGTGCAGTTCTTTGAATGATTTAATCACAAAACACCTCCGAATCCGATTGTTTTGTAATACTCGGCGACCAGACAGGCAATCGAGACCGAGGCTTTTTTATTTTTTAAGGTATCGGTTCGTGAAACCAGACTGATCGGTACTCTCGCCCCGGTGATCACTCCGGCAAAAACCGTATCGGCAAAATTAATCAGCGACTTGGCGATGATATTGCACTCCTCAAGTGAGCTGACCAGATAAATATCAGCATCACCAACTACCGGGCCATTGATATTTTTCGCTTTGGCAACCTCTTTGGAAGTAGCTGTATCAAAAGCCAATGGACCTTGCAAGACAACATTTTCTATATTTAACTTTGCAAACATATCAATCAGTTTTTTGCACTCAAGCGATGATGGCACCGATTCATATTCGGCATCGACACCACTGGCCAGCGCTACTTTGACCGGACTGATACCAAGCGCCTTATTGACCAGAACGGCATTTTCGATGATTTGAATTTTTTGTTCGAGATTAGGCCGGACTACCATCCCGCCATCAGTCATTGAAAGTAGTTTATGATAACCCGGAATATCAAGAACAGCGGTATGCGACACCGTATTTTTTGTCCGCAAATTAAACTCTTTGGCTAATACAGTTTTTAGCAACGCCGAGGTCGAGACAAATCCTTTCATAATAACATCGGCATTACCCTCAGCCGCCATTTTGACCGCCTCATAGGTTGCCTGTTGAGGATCAGCTTTATCAATAATATCAAGTTTTGAAATATCTATTTTTTCTTTGGCCGCGATCTCTTCGATTTTATTTTTATCCCCAAACAGAGTGGCATCGAGGATACCATCGGCATTGGCCGATGAGAGCGCACCGATAACGTCAACATCCTGCGCCCCGGCCACCGCCACCATTTTTTTCTGACCAGTTTCAGATAGCGCGGCTGCCGCCCTGATTATCTGATCGGATGAGCTAATCGGTTCCATTTTAGTTTCCATAATATCTAGTACTCTTTGGGTAATTCTTCGTTATTCAAAACCCTGATGGCACCGCCAGCCAATGCTTCCATCTCAAACTCACCCGGGACCAATATAACTTTACCAAGAAATGAAATATAATCTGCCAATATATCGGTCAGTTTTTTGGAATTTGCCATTCCGCCGGTTAAAATGATACCATCTATCTCGCCTTTAAGCACTACAGCACAGGCTCCAATTTCTTTGGCTATTTGATAAAGCATCGCTTCATAGTACAGTTTTGCTTTTTCATCGCCGTTTTCGATTCGTTCTTCAATCTTGCGAAGATCGGCCTCTCCAAGATATGCCTTCAGACCTGATTCGCGCGACAGTTTTTTTATCAATTCTGTCTCGGTGTATTTACCAGAAAAGGCGAGTTTGACCAGCGCTCCAATCGGCAGTGCACCGGCTCGATCGGGAGAAAACGGTCCCATCCCAAGAAGTGCATCATTAACTTCAATTATTTTGCCTCTTTTTATAGCCGCGACCGAGATTCCGCCGCCCATATGCACACCAACAAAATTGCAGGTATCAATTGTTTTATTAAGTTTGATTGCCTGACGACGGCAGATTTCGCGAAGATTAAGTGCATGCGAACGACATTTCCGTTCTATCTCAGGAATTCCGGAAATTCGAGCATAATCGGTGAAATCATCAATAGTGACCGGATCAACAATTATCGCCGGGACATTATATTTTTTCCCGAAGTAATCTGATAGGATCGAACCCAAATTAGATGCATGGTTGGAATAGCGCATTGATATTAAATCATCAAGCATCTTCGCATTGATATTATAAATACCGCTTTCCAACGGCCTCATCGGTGCGCCGCGTCCGGCAATCGCTACCACATCCTTATTATCTATCTTTTGCTCATGCAGCCAGCTTTCAATTCCAGATAATCTTAAATCAAATTGATCGGCAACATTTTCAAATTGTGCCAGTTGATCAGACGGATGCGAGACCGCCGAATCGGCAATGCATTCATTTTTTAAATTAAATAGTGCTACTTTAGTCGATGTCGAACCGGGATTAACGACAATAATAACCTTAACCATACTCTCCCCTATTGTCAATCAGGCAGAAACCGTTTTGGATTCCTTCGCAAGTTCTTTACCTTTGGCAAACGCAACAAGATTGATATCAACAAATTTTGGTTTCACCCGTTTTTTGATAGCGTCGTTCCAGATTGTACTATCGAAACCAAGTTCATCCGAGATCACCCCGAGAAGCAAAATATTAACCAGCCGCGGATTCCCAAGTTCAAGTGCTATTTTGTCGGCATCAAGAGCAATCACCCGCTTGACTTTCGCTTTCAATTCCGCAATCGGATCATCGGGATAAAAAAACTTTCCGCTCGAGGCGATCGGTGGGACAAGTTTTGTTCGCGAAGTGGCAATCAGACCATTTTTTTTAAGCCATTCAATCGAACGTAACGCTTCGGCCTGTTCAAATGAGACAATTATATCAGATTGCCCATACGGAATGATCGGCGAATATACTTTGGTACCAAATTTTACATGCGAACTGACTACTCCGCCCCGCTGCGACATCCCGTGCACCTCTGATTTTTTGACATCGAGACCGGCCAACATCGCCGTTTCAGATAATACTTCCGAAGCTAACAGGACACCTTGCCCGCCAACACCAACTATTAAAACATTTTTTATATCATTATTCATTTTATTTACCTCACCACCACCGGCTCAGGAACCAAAACTATCGCTTCCGGTTTACAGATCTGCGCACAAACGGCACAACCGGTGCAGAGCAACGGATCTATTATCGCTTTGGGACGATTCCGCTTGGTTAATTCTTTCGAGGTTGATATCGCCGGACAACCAATTCTGAAACAGGCGCTGCATCCGTTGCACTCATCAAGAATTACTTCGTACGGTTTGTCCATCACCCGCTTCGGCATCAAGACACACGGCTTATTGGTTATCACCACCGATGGCCCTGGTTTTTTTAGTTCAGTTTTTAAAACATCAAGAGTCGCCTGATAATCATACGGATCAACTTCATGAACCGACTCGACGCCAAGTGCTTTGCACAGCTCAACCAGATTAACCTCTTTGGTTTTTTCACCCATCAGAGTCTGTCCGGTCGCCGGATTATGCTGCCCTCCGGTCATTGCCGTGATACGATTATCCAGAATAACAACAGTAATATTGCTTTTATTATAAACGGCATCAAGCAGTCCGGTTATTCCTGAATGCAAAAAGGTGGAATCACCAATAACCGCGGCAGTCCCGTTTTCATCCGGATTGACTTTCTCCATACCGATTGCATTACCGATCGATGCCCCCATACAGATACAGGTATCCATTATACTTAATGGTGGTAAAACCGCCAGCGTGTAACATCCGATATCGCCGGTCACCGGAACCTTCAATTTTTTCAGTGCCATAAACGGTGCCCGATGCGGGCAACCCGGGCAAAGCACCGGCGGACGAGGAAACAACTGCTCCGGCTCAAATTCCGCCATCGCCACCTTATCTATAATCCCAGCCTCTTTAAAGCCAAGCGCCACTTTGTATGGTGACAACTCGCCAAGGTTGGAAAAATATTTTTTGCCTTCAACATTTATTCCGGCCGCTTTGATCTGCTCTTCGTAGTACGGTTCAAGTTCTTCAATAATCAGAGTAGTTTTATGTGAATCAACGAATTTTCTAATTTTATTTAACGGCAGAGGAAATCCGAAACCGATTTTAAGATAATCAGCTTCGGGTAGGTTATCTTTGCCATATTGATATGCTATCCCGCCAGTGATAATACCGATATCGGAACCATTATCTTCAATATAATTAAGTTCGGTTTCTTCAGAGTATTTTTGCAGCTTTTCGAGACGTTCGGCTACAACCACATGCCGTTTGCGGGCATTTGATGGAATCATTACATACTTGTTCATATCCCGTTTGAAACCTTCGGCTGGTGGTTCGATTGGTTCGCCCTCCTGAACGATTCCCTTTGAATGAGAAATGCGGGTTGTCATCCGAAGCATCACCGGCGTATCAAACTGTTCCGATATTTCACAAGCCAATTTGACAAAATCTTTTGATTCCTGACTATCGCTTGGTTCCAGAAACGGAATCTGAGCAAACTTGGCATAGAAGCGGTTATCCTGCTCATTTTGTGATGAGTGCATCTCGGGATCATCGGCTGAGACAATCACAAATCCGCCCCCGACACCGGTATAAGCAAAAGTCATAAACGGGTCGGCGGCAACATTGAGACCGACATGTTTCATCGTCACCAATGTTCTTGCGCCACCAAGCGAAGCACCAATCCCGACTTCGAAGGCGACTTTTTCATTTGGTGACCATTGAGAATAGATTGATGGAAATTTGTATGCGATATTTTCAAGAATCTCAGTTGAGGGAGTTCCCGGATAAGCGGCGGCAAGTTTGATCCCGGCCTCGAGCGCACCTCGTGCAACCGCCTCATTTCCCGATAAGAAATTTTTCATATTTTTATCTCTGCAATTTATCGTTCTTTTATTGATAATATTATAAGAAAAAAGCTCGCCGGGGTCAACCGCCGGAAGCATCTCTTTTGATGAATTATTAATCTGATTAGATAAAATAATTACGGCGTCTTTTTACCCGGAATCATAAACGAAAAGATCATATCGACAAAAACTATCGCGGCGCCGATGATAAAAGTCATTTCATGTCCAAAATAGCTCCAGATAACTCCGCCGCCAATCGGTATAACAACGGCCGCAATATGATTTGAAGTCATCCCAAATGATAAACATCCGGTCAAATCCTCGCTGTTGGATATCTTCATCAAATACGATCGCAACGCAATCGCCGAATTAAAAAGAGTATTGTCTATCAGATAAAAAACTATAAGAACCGGCAAATAATCAATATAGGCATATCCAGTAAAAATAAAAATAAGAAGCAGCGAACTTCCGGCCAGAATAAACCGCTCTCCAAGTTTATCGGTCAGATTGCCCATCCAGCGATTGGTAAAAAATGTTATCAAATTGCTGGAAATAACCATAATCGACACCGTCGAAATCGACAATTCATGATTTTTCACCAGTAGAAATATCGCAAAAGTGGTAAAAACATGCCGACGGCAACCACGTAAAAAATACAACACATAATAAAGCCAGTATTTTTTCTTGATGACCATTTTCCGGTTTTCGCTTTTACCGCGATTAGGTGGAAGCGCTAAAACCAGATAAATCCCTGCAACCGTAATTAGCGCGCCAATAATATAAAAAGTAGACTCATAAGACAAAAATAGAGTCATCCCCAAAATCATCAACCCGCCGACCAAACCGGCCAACGATTCATAGGAACGATATACACCCTGAACTTTGCCAAGATTATCGTTATTGGCCAAAAGTAATAATTGGGAGCTATTGGTCGGCTCAAAATAATGAAATCCTACAGATAATACAAAGGTCGCCAGACCAAGAACCACCAGCGACGGTGAAACGCCGCAAAATATCAGGCCTACTCCCATAAGGATTATTGACAGTGCGACAATCCGCGATTCGGTTAATTTCATTGCGATTATTCCAACCGTAAAGGCCAGCAAACCGGGAATTTCTCTAACCGCCTGAATGATACCGATATCGGTCGGTGAAGCATCAAATTGCTCAACCGCAAAATTATTAAACATAATCCGCCAGGCATAAAAGCCGATACACATAACAAAGGCTGAGAAAGTGACGGTAAACAGATTATTTTGCTTTATTCCGAGTGGCATAGTTAAATCAAGATACGAAATAATAATGAATAAATGAGCAAAATTAACGATTTAAGCAATATTATGATTTCTTAATTTGTATAAAAAATATGTAATATTTCACAAAACGTTTTGACCGGACTGAACGATTTTGTATATTCAAAGTTCTCGAAAGGAATCAAAATTGAATTTTGACGGATCAATATTTAAGGCTTATGATATCAGGGGAATCTTCCCTGATCAATTAAACACCGATGTTGCTTATCGAGTTGGTAACGGATTGGCTGGTTATCTCAAACCAAAAGCGATTGCGGTTGGTCGCGATATGCGGGTATCCTCCGATGAACTTTTTGAGGCTCTCGCTTCCGGTATTCTCGACGCCGGAGTTGATGTTATCGATATCGGGATGGTTTCAACCGACGGGCTCTATTTTGCGGTTGGAAAATATGGATATGACGGCGGCGTGATGATAACGGCGAGTCATAATCCAAAAGATTATAACGGCTTCAAAATCTGCCGGCAACAAGCGCAGCCGCTCTCGGGACAGGCAGGACTCGACAAGATCAAAGAGGCGATGGAAAAAGAGGTGATTCAAAAATCGCCCCAACGAGGTAATATTGCCAGAAAGGATGTTTCCAAGGAGTATGCCGAACATTGTTTGTCATTTATCAATCCGGTTAAAATCAAACCGTTTAAAATTGTTGTTGATGCCGGCAACGGTATGGCCGGAATGACGCTTCCGCCCGTTTTTGAAAAATTGCCAATTGAAGTCACAAAACTGTTTTTTGAACCTGATGGCAGTTTCCCCAATCATCCCGCTTCGCCGATTGAATTGGAAAATCTAGTCGATCTTCAAAAGAAAATTGCCGAAGTAAAAGCTGATTTTGGAGTTGCTTTTGATGGCGACGCTGACCGGATGTTTCTGGTTGATAAATTTGGCCATCAGGTTGGTGGCGATATGGTCACGGCGCTGGTTTCTGATAATCTGCTCGATAAATATCCCGGTGAGACCATTCTCTATAATCTTATCTGCTCCAAAGCGGTACCGGAATTGATAGAACGTAAAGGTGGTAAACCAATAAAAACCAGGGTCGGACATGCCCTGATAAAGCCGCTGATGAAAAAACATAACGCTATTTTTGGCGGTGAACATTCCGGGCATTTCTATTTTAGAGATTTCTGGTTTTCCGATTCCGGGTTGATTGCATTTTTGGTCTGTCTTGATCTTCTCAGTCGCAGTGAAATGCAGCTTCACGACAAAATTGCTGAAATTGATCCATATTTCAGATCGGGCGAGATCAACACTAAAGTTGACTCGGTCAAGGACAAAATAGAGCAGATAACCGAATTTTGTTCTGATGGAGAAATCGATCGCATGGATGGAATCAGTGTGGCCTATGATGATTTTTGGTTCAACCTCCGGCCATCAAATACAGAGCCTCTTTTAAGGTTAAATGCCGAAGCAGTCTCAAAAGAGATATTAGAGGAAAGACTCGAAAAAATACTGAATATCATTCTTTCATAATATTCAATATTGTTTTTTGGATAATTTGTTAATCTGATTAGAAATATCCCCAATAAAAAAGCCTCCCTTTCGGGAGGCTTTTTATATGGTGTGTTTCTGAAATTAGAGTCAGGCGAGACGTTATTTCAGAAGTACCATTTTCTTCGTTGCGCTGTAAGTATCGGTCGTGGCTTTGTAGAAATACATACCACTGGCGACGTTGGTAGCATCCCAGGTGACCTGGATTGTACCAGCTTCGCTGAATCCGGCAAATTCCTTAACCAGTTGACCAGAAACGTTATAGATCGAAATATTCCAGTTGGAAGCAACTGGTAATGCCAATTTGATAACGGTTTCGGGGTTGAACGGGTTAGGATAGTTCTGCTCGAGAGCGAACTCGGTCGGCACAACAATAGTCTTCGAGACTTCAAGCGGAGCACCGAAGTGATCGGCAGCTTCGACACCAACTAAGTTGGCTTCGCCTTCAACTGTGAAAACTTCACCGGCATTCATAGAACGATGTTCCAGACTATAAACAAGAACATGAGTCTGGCCATTGAGATAGCCATACTTGATGTCCATATAGTTGACATTATCGCTCAGAGTCGGAATAATTTCCTTGTCAAAGACAAACAAGGCCGCACCGACATCGGTGGTGCCGCGTAGATCGACAATGTTGCCACTATAACCAACATTGATCGGATCGCTTGGAGTCAGTTTAGCAATATTACCGGCATACGGCAGAGCGTCACCGACGAGTACCCTTATCATATAGACAAGGTCAGCCACCGAAAGCGGGGTGCCATCGGCGTTGACGTCGGTTGCTGCAGTCTGTCCTGGTATACTGATTGTAAAGGCATCTAAACCATTGATGAAGTAGTTGGTGAAAGTAACCGCATCGGCAACTTCGTAGTAAATACCGTTGAGGTTAACGTCACCACGATCATCAATCTGATTAATACAGATGATTCGGACGCCACCGTTCTGGAACAGAATAGCTTCCAAAGGATTCTGTTTATCATTTATACCTACGAGGACAGAAGTAGTATGACATAATGAGTCATCCGGGCCATGGATACCTAATAAAGTATCAGAAACTAAAGTATCGGTAAGCAGAACTCCATTATAGTCATAAACATCACCTGCCACATATAGAACATTACCAAGTTCGTTTGATAAGGTGTTATCGCCGCAATCGATCCAGAAGAAACGGATCGGGACGAACTGACATTCGAGAGTCAGATCAGACGAAACATGGAAATCCATATTGGCCAATACACCAGGAACATCAATATGATAATCATTGATGTAACCATCATTGGTTTCTCTTAAAC
>JAQBFG010000305.1:0-15068 GCA_032123495.1 Candidatus Zixiibacteriota bacterium
GGTCGGGCATTACAAGATAATCTCCAAAATCGGTGCCGGCGGTATGGGTGAGGTCTATCTTGCTGAGGATACTAAACTGAAGCGTCAGGTGGCGCTGAAATTTCTTCCGGCCAATCATTGTGAAGATGAAGACTGTCGAAATCGGTTCAAGCGTGAAGCTCAGGCAACCGCCAAACTGAATCATCCCAATATCGTTCATATCTACGAGGTCTCCGAATTTAAAGAACGCCCGTTTTTTGCGATGGAGCATGTTGAAGGTGAATCTCTATACAATAAGATTAAAGAAAAGAAATTAACAATTAATGAAGCGGTCAATATTACAAAACAGATTTGCGAGGGACTTCATGAGGCGCATGAGGCCGGTATTGTTCATCGTGATATTAAGCCATCAAATATAATTCTGGATAAAAATGGCCGTCCAAAGATACTCGATTTTGGGTTGGCGACTATATTAGATGCAGAAAAGCTGACAAAAACCGGTTCAACACTTGGCACGGTCGGATATATGTCGCCGGAGCAGGTGAATGGTGAAAAAGTTGATGCCCGCTCCGACCTGTTCTCTGTCGGTGTAATATTATATGAAATGATAACCGGTCAACGACCCTTTCAGGCCGAGTATGAAGCGGCGACATTAAATGCTATTCTGCATGAATCACCAGAACCGTTATCCCGATACAAAACAGGTGTATCTGATGAACTTCAGCAGATAGTAAATAAGGCGCTCGAAAAGAATCCGGAAACCCGTTACCAGCACGCCGATGGCATGCTGGCCGATTTAAAGCGATTGCAGGTTGATACTATTCCAAAGAAGAAAAGCAGGCATAGCCTGTGGATAGCAGCCATTGCCGTTGTCATCGCCATAGCTGGATTTTTTATTGTTGATCAATTTGTTTTTCACAAAAAAGCTGATAAATATGGGTGGAATAATTCAATTGCTGTGCTTCCTTTCAGAGATTTCAGTGCGACCCAGGATCAAACATATTTCTGCGATGGTATTACCGATGCTATCATCGGCCGACTTTCAGGAATAAGCGATCTCAAAGTTATTTCGATGACTTCGGTGATGAAATATCGGTCAACCGACCGTGACCTAAAAGAAATTGGCAAAAAACTTGGAGTGGAAACAATACTGGAAGGAAGTATCTCCAAAGAAAATGATTCAATTCGGGTTCGGGCGCAGTTGATAAATGTCGCCGATGATGCCCATATCTGGTCTGATTTTTTTGACCGGGAAATTAAAGGGATATTTGCGATTCAGGACGATATCTCACGGGCTATAGTTGACGTTATGAAAATTGAGTTGATGGGCGAAGAGGAAGCGAGTCTGGTTAGGCGGGAAACGTCCGATGTTGAGGCATACAACCTTTATATGCAGGGCCGTCATTTATGGAGAAAAAGGATTCATACTGATATTGTAAAATCAATTGATTATTTCGAACAAGCGATTGAACTGGATCCAACCTTTGTCCTTGCTTATGTTGGTTTGGCAGATGCCTGGGCAATACTGGCCGGTTATCATGGAGGTTTTTCAAAGTCTGAAACCATTCCAAAAGCGGAAGAAGCCGTCCGACAGGCCTTGACACTGAATAATAAATCTGCCGAAGCACACGCATCTATGGGGTTGATTTATGCCGAAAAGGGCGATGTAGGTAATGCCGAAAAAGAATATCTGCGAGCTATAGAACTTAACAATGGTTATGCCTGGGCTCACTTATGGTATGCCAATTTATTACCGCGACTTCAGAAAGAGGAAGAAAAAGCCAAACAGCTGGAAATAGTATTGGAACTTGATCCCTTGTCTATAGTGGCTTTAAATAATATGGCAGCCATTGAGGATGAAGCTGGTGATTATGATGAAGCAGAAAAGCTATATTTAAGAATCTTTGAAATAACACCCGAAAATTCTGATTATCGTAGGTATTATGCCAATATGCTATACCGTGCAGAAAGATTTGAAGAATCTTTTGTGCAATATGAAAAATCTATAGAAATTAATCCCAGGAAATGGAGTTTATACCAGTCGTACGCTATAACCTTATATAAAGCAGACAGCACAGAGAAATCTATTAAAATACTGGATGATGCCGTCTCCGAATATCCGGATGAAGCTTATCTATATGCTACTTATGGCGGCTTTCATTATCGTGTAACCAAAGATTATAACGCCGCAATTCTCAAATATAATAAGGCTATTGAAATTGATCCTCAAAATGCTCGCTTTTATAATATGCTGGCTTATACATACGACAAGAAAGAAGATACGGACAAGGCACTAAAAGCCATCAACAAAGCAATTGAGCTTGAGCCAGATAATTTCGATTGGTATGACAGCAAAGGAGAGCTTTGTTACAATGGTGGAATGTTTGATACTTCAATCGCTTCTTACCGAAAGTGTCTTGATATGAGGCCGCATTATTTAAGAGCAGTAACCAATTTGGCACAGGCATATTTATTTTCGCGCCAATATGATATGGCTGACAGCATGAGTAGAATATTGATTTCGCATGCAGATATATCAGTCCGCGGTTGGGGAAGAATTTACGCTACCAACAGTCTCCGACATCAGGGCAGGTTTCGCGAGGCGCTGATAAAATTCCAGGATGGAATTGATGCTGATAAAGCCGATCTCGCCTCTCCAAGACAAATTGCCTTTAAGCATGGTATGAGTGCTTTCATTTATGAGTATGCTTTGGAAAAATATGATCTGGCTGAAGCAGAATTAAAAAAAGAGAGTGTTATAATTGAAAAACTTGATAATGATGACCCCGAGTTTAAAAATCCGAGATTGATTTCTCGGGCACTGAAGGCCGGTCTTTATGCACATAGCGGAGACTCAGTTAAAGCGGATTTTTGGTTTTCAGAATTTGAAAAATATGCGGACACTACTTCGGATACACCATTTGTGAAATTACCTTATTGGAAAGGCTATGTTGAGGGAGCAAGAGGAAATTACGATGAAGCCATTGTCAATTTTAAAAAAGTATTAGGAGATGATTCAGGCACTAACCCCAACCAATGGCTGGGATATTTTTATCTTTCTAATGGACAGTATGAAGAGGCAGTAAAAACTCTTGAAAAAGCTGTATATCGGTATGACAGGCCCAAAGCGGCCTGGGCAGAACAAGCTGTCCAGACAAGATATTATCTGGCGCAGGCATATGAGGGTAATGGGCAGATTGATAAAGCTATCGAGCAGTATGAAACATTCCTTGATATCTGGAAAAACGCCGATGAGGGGCTTGAATCAGTGATAGATGCCAAACAACGATTGGCTAAGTTAAAGAGCGGCGTCTAAATAATTCATTAATTATCAATTATAAAAAAACGGACATAATTTCGAAATCATACATCGTTCGCATTCGGGACTACGGGCCTTGCAAACAGCGCGGCCGTGATCTATTAATAAATGTGAAAAAATTATCCAGTCTTTCTTTGGGATAATATTCATCAAATCTATTTCAATTTTTTCAGCTGTTTTTTCGGTCGTAAGTCCAAGCCTTTTGGAAATCCTGGCCACATGGGTATCAACCGTGACCCCTTCCGCTTTTCCGAATCCGGTTCCAAGAATCACGGTGGCGGTTTTGCGGCCGACACCGGCAAGTTTCACCAGTTCCTGCATATTATCCGGAACGCGACCCTTGTGTCTCTCAACTATAACCTGCGATGATTTTTTGATCGATTTGGCCTTATGGCGAAAAAAACCGGTCGAATGGATATCTTTTTCAAGCTCTTCTAACGGCGCCCTGCCATAATCAAGTGGCTTTTTATATTTTTTGAACAGATCTTTGGTAACAATATTAACCCGTTCATCGGTGCATTGGGCGGAAAGAATCGTCGCCACCATCAACTGATGAGTCGTTTTGAAATTTAATGAACAGGTGGAGTCGGGATACTCCTGTTTTAAAAGTTTGATTATTTTTCCGACACGTTGTTTTAGATTCAACTCATTCATTTTATTTTTATATACTTAGTATCACAACCCGATCGATATCATTGAGGTCCTTAAGCATTGTGATTGATTTATACCTTTTATCTTTCCCGGTTAACTCATAAACCAAATCAGCCTGATTATAACCGATTTCAAACATCAAACGGCCGTTTTCTTTCATATAATCGGGCGCTTCGGAAGTTAATAATTCAATCATATCCATCCCTTTCAAACCGGAGACCAGCGAGATTTTCGGATCGGCCAAAACTTCGGGCGGCAGTTCCTTATATTCATCTTCTGAAATATACGGCGGATTTGCCAAAATTAAATCAAATTTTTTTTCGGTCGGGACATTGGCAAACCGGTCAGAAAGAACAAAATCGATTCTATCTGTAACTTCATGATTATTGGCATTTTCTTTGGCCACTTCAATAGCTTTGTCCGAAATATCAACCGCGGTCAATTTCGCCTCGGGCAATTCAGATGCTACTGTAACGGAGATAACACCGGAGCCGACACCGATATCGAGAATATCGGGGCTTTTGATATTTTCATTTTTGATATAATTTATTGCCAGTTCGCAAAGAAGTTCGGTTTCCGGAGTAGGTACCATCACATCCGGGGTGACAACAAACCGCCGACCGTAGAAGTAGGCCTCACCAAGAATAAGCTGAAGCGGATAGCGGGTGACTCGTTTATCCACAATTTGATTGAATCGTTTAATTATCTTATCATCGACAAGTTCGGCTCCATGCAGATAGACATTCAGCCGATCAACCTCAAGAAGATATTCCCAAATAATTTCGACTTCGGCAGTCGCCGAATAAACTCCGGCATCAGCAAGACGCTTTTCAGCTGATTTACATATTTTTGAAAATTCTATCTTATCCATATTATCTACATATTCATAATCAACTGGATTACTAACCTTTAAAACTAAAAGTAATTGCCTTTGGTTCGCAGGTATTGATGCACTCACCACACGAGGTGCAATCTGGCACCGCTTTACTATCACCCTCTACCAGCTTCTCAATCGTTGGGCAGGGGCTCTGTTCAACACAGTCATAACATTTTTCGCACAACTCCTGATTGACCCTAATTCTTCCCGGGGCAACTTTTTCAAGAAGCCAGCTAATAGCTCCAATGGGACAAATCGCATAACAGAATGGACGGTACAACATCAAACTGGTGATAACCAGTATCGTAAACATGACGATCCAAAGTCCGTCAATACCCCAGTGGAGCAGTTCAAAGAAGTTTATCGGATCATAAATACTGTAGGCGGAAAATATTGTCCAAAGTTGACTGGAAAAATCGGCGTCGATGTTACTGGCCAGCATTTCATATTGTGCGCGAGCCATAAAAAAGGTCAGAATAAACATGCCAAGCAGAGCCATTCTGACGGCATTAAAAGCGGTAAAATTGAAATTTTTAAATTTATATTTAAAAGGAATCTTATTAATCAGATCCTGCAAGGCCCCCAGCGGACAGACCCAGCCGCAAAACAGTTTGCGGACAAATAGACTTGGTATAAATATCGCCAGAAATATTACCATAAAGGCCGGGAAAAACTGACCCATCGTAAATTTAAACATAAACAGTTTGGTCACGGCACACATCGGTGACGGGTGCAGTGGGATAAAGTAATCGAGACCGAATAAAACAAAAGCAACGGCAAGCATAATTATCCGAACCCAGAAATTTACTTTGCGACCCAAAAGAAGCGTCAATCCAACAATCATCAAGATAAAAAATGCAAGATATTTCCCGGTTAGAAGGAAATCGAGTATATCGGGAGCCTCAGTTTTTTCAATATCTTTATTGGTCTTTTCTATTTCAATCTCAGCTTGAGTCTGATTTTCTGAAAGTTCATTGACAGCATGATCATGCTCGATTCCATCGTCATCGATATAGTTACTATCGGTGACAGTCAAACTGTCTGCCTGCACAGAGAATGTTATCAAGATAATTGCAAAGAATAAAAATATTAATGTCCGCATAATTCTACCTTCTAATGAAAACTGCCTATAATTTTGTTATACTTCGTCCAAAGAATAAACCTCGGGCGGTTCATCTTCCCATTCCTCAAACGGATCATCTTTTATCGCCTCAAGCATCACCGGGCGAGCATTCTCCCAATCTTTTTTTGAATCCCATATCGCCAACCCGATTAAGGCCCCCGATTCAGAATCATGAAGAGCATGCGCCCGCTGAAGTCCCGGCTGGGTTTTCATCGCGGCGCCAAAACGATGCATCGAATCGATCAATAATTTTTCCTTACCCGGTTTCGGTTTCGCATGTATTCCAATGCTAACAAACATTCCTTTTCCTTTCCTATTTACTCCAACAAATATAAGATATGATTTTCAATTAATCAACTATTGGATAATTAATATCTATTACTAAGAAACCGCTTGCCGGGGGAAAACATTCTAATTATAGTATCTGACGAATCTTATGAATGTCTATGCCAAAAATAAAGTCCTAACGCCGATTATAATCCTTTTCGGATTATTAGTTATAATTGTTTTATACGGCTGTACTGAAGAAAAAAGTGTCTCGCTCCGCAAGTTTCCATATCCCTATATTTCGGCTCTGGCAATCTGTTCTGATATTGATCAAACCGGCTCATTCGATGAGTTTGCAGTTATTCAGGAATTCCTGAATAGCAAAAACGAAACAATCTATGGTTCGGGACTCGGATTGGAAATCGGCAATTCATATTGGTTTTACAATGATGGATATGATAAAATGATTACTCACGAAGATTCTTTGCTTCCCAAAGATAAAGGTATTTCAATATATTTTGGCACAACCGACTCGCTCAATGATTATGCCCCCGATTTAATAAAATTGATACGAGCAGGTTATGTTGATTGCTTTCATTCTTATGGGCATTTTGGACGGGAAAGTTTCAATCGTCAACTGGCTGAGCAGGCTGTTGCTCTTATGGAATCTGAATCGCTATTGGTTGATGTCTATATTAATCATGGCCCATCGGGAAGTAATTTTCAGAATATTGGCGACGCTTCATGGTGCTACGGAGATAATATTGAATCACCATATTTTCATACCGATTTGACAATACCAACCGGAATAATATTTTTCTGGCGCGGGCAATTGACCCATTGTATCGGACAGGATGGTAATTTTTCATTATTGAATAGTCTCAAGCAGATTTTTGAGTATTTTCAGGATATTGGTTATACCGAACTTGATTTTAAGCATGACAATGAACTGGTACATTTATTTCAATTGGATGATAGTACAAAACTATTTGAATTCTCCCGATTTATTAATCCCTGGGGGAAATATCCCGATGCTATCGAAAATAATTTTGCGCTGCAGCTTGGACCATCACAGATCGATCAGCTAATTAGCAATAATGGTTATATGATTTTCTATACGCATTTTGGCAGAAACTCGGGATTTCCATATCTGACTGAACCAACGATTGAATCTTTGCGCCATATAAAAGAGAAAAACGAATTTGGAGAATTAATGGTGACCACCACCTCGAAACTTCTTAATTATTATGTTCACCATAAATATCTTTTTTGGCGCAGTTGGGACAAACCTGATACTACTTTTATTCAGATCGATAGCATTTCTAACGAAGTTGAGGGGAGTTTTATCCCGACCGCTAAGCAACTTGAGGGGATCACCTTTTATGTGCCTGAAAGTCGTAAAATATTGCTCTATTCCGGAGATACATTAGTCCCTTTAATCTATAACAAAAAAGATGAAACCGGTAGAATATCGGTTTCGGTCCCATGGCAGGCACTTTCTTTGCCTTCAAGTATCTTAGAAACAGATATTAATGATAATACAGAGAATTAGCATTGCAAAAATATCCGATACATACAATTCTTCTGGCGCTTTTCCCGGTTCTGTTTTTGTATAGCGTCAACATCGCCGAGACTTCAATTACCGAAACGATTCGACCGGCTCTGATTCTTCTGGCTTTTTCCGGATTGCTCTGGTTGATTCTGATTATATTTACAAAAAATATAATCAAGGCCGGGCTGATCGTATCGGTGTTACTAATATTGACTTTTCTTTTTGGACCGGTTCGTGATATTATCACACCAATGATGTGGTCGCATCCGCAAAGATACCTATTTGTATTCGAATCTGTCTTATTTGTCCTATCGATATTTTTTGTTTTAAAAATGAAGCGGAATTTGGAGAAGACAAATTTTTTATTAAATATTATTGCGATAGTATTGGTCGTAACATCAACAATAACGGCAATCAGCACTTATATATCCGGACAAAAGGCAAACGGCTCAAATCAAACAGAGATTTTCTCCTCTGCTGATTTTATTATTCCTGATAACCTGCCGGATATTTATTACATCATCACCGATGGTTACGGCCGCTCTGATGTTTTAAACAAACTGTACGGTTATGACAACAGTAATTTTATAAATTATCTCAAAGACAAAGGCTTTTTTGTTGCCGATAAAAGCCTCTCCAACTATTCGCAGACAACAACTTCGCTGCCGTCATCTTTGAATATGACCTACATCGATAAAGCCGCTAATCAAATGGGCAAAAGTTCGGCCAATGTTATCCCACTGGTAAATATGATCAAAAGCAATCAAGTCTCAAAATTATTAAAAAATATTGGCTACACAACAGTCGCCTTCGCGACCGGCTACTGGGATACCGAATTAAAAGATAGCGATCTGTTTTATTCATCCGATCAAACAAAACTCACCGATTTTGAAAGTCTGGTTCTCGACATGACACCGGCATCCAAGATATTATCAAAAATCTATTCATATTATTATGATTCCCGTCGTGAAACCATAACCTTCACCCTGAATAAGCTTGGCAAATTACCAAAAACGGACAAGCCAAAATTTGTTTTTGCACATATACCTGCCCCGCATGAACCGTATGTCTTTGATGAATATGGAAATGAAATCGAGCCATCGGTTCCAATTCTAATTCCCGGAAAGGCTGACTTCAGATCATTCGAAGAAAAGAATCGAAAGTACTGCAATTTTGCCGAATGGCTCAACTCCAGATTGATTTTGGTTTTGGATAATATTCTCAAAGATACAATCAATCAGCCAATAATTATTATACAGGCCGATCATGGCTCCAATTCCTATCTGATGCAGGGCGATTCGAGTTATGTTGGGCTTATTGAAAAGTTGGCCATTCTGAATGCCTATTATTTCCCGGATAAATATTATGAAAGTCTGTATGATAGTATTTCACCGGTCAACAGCTTCAGAGTAATATTTAATCACTATTTTGGGGCAAAACTCGAAAAACTTGAAGACAAATATTATTTTTCGCGCTTTGACACCCCGTATGATCTGATTGATGTTACAGACAAAACCAGAAGAATTCTGCCAGACACTGCAATTGAACCAATGGTTCACCAATTGAATCAATAAAAAAACCTGCAATAGTTATTCTATCGCAGGTTTTCGACAAAATCTCATTTTATCCACTGACTTCCTCTTTAAGTCGATAACGTTTATAAATCCTGGCGTACTGTCCGCCATTATTCATCAGTTCGTCGTGTGACCCTGATTCTATAATAGAACCATCATCGAGGACATAAACTTTATCAACCTGCTCCAGTGTGTCCGGCCGATGGGTTATCAAGATAGCGGTCATATCCGGCAGGACCTCATGCAGCCTATCCCATAACGCCGTTTCGGTTCGGGAATCAAGCGCCGAGGTGCAATCATCCAAAATCAAAATCCTTGGTTTGCCGACCAGCGCTCGAGCCAAAGCCAAACGCTGTTTCTGACCGCCCGAGATCGACACGCCGCGGGTTCCAATCGCAGTATCGAGGCCATCGGAAAAAGTCGCGACTTCATCTTTTAGTTGCGAGACTTCCACCGCCCACTCAACCAACGAACTCGGGATATTTTCGCGACCAAAAGTAATATTGTTGCGAATCGTATCGCTGAACAGGGTCGGTTCCTGTGGCACATACCCGATATTTCTTCGCAAATCAGATAAACTGAATTTGCGCAGATCATAACCATCCAGGCTGATAGTCCCGCCGCTGGGATCGACCAATCGCGGAAGCATGTTTATCAGCCAGCTTTTCCCGGAACCAACCTTGCCGACCAAAGCAATTGTACTACCGGCTT
This sequence comes from Candidatus Zixiibacteriota bacterium, assembly GCA_032123495.1. Lineage (GTDB taxonomy): Bacteria > Zixibacteria > MSB-5A5 > GN15 > PGXB01 > JAAERC01. Next base: position 10,054 of record JAQBFG010000305.1, read on the forward strand.
TTATATCAAAGGAGACATCGTTGATAATTTTCCTTTCCGACTCGGGGAAAGAAAAACTGACCTTATCGAAACTCAGATTACCTTTGATATCAATCTTATTTGATTTACTGCCATTATCGTTTACCATCGGCGGCATCTTTTCAAGTTCAGTCAGTCGATCGATTGATACCGCCGACTGTCGTGATTTCACCAAAAACTGACCAATATCAAACATCGGGAAAATCATGTAAACAACATAATATATAAATGCTACCAACTTCCCGAGCGACAGATTTGAGTGGATCACCATATAACCGCCGGCGAGAAGAACAATAATTATTCCAAACTGCCAGATATACATATAAAGCGACTCAACAATCGTCTGCACCCTGATAGTCGAGATTTCAGCCTCTCGCCGTTTTTCGGCGGCATGATCATATTTGTCGGTCTGCGCCTTTTCCCGGGTGTACGCCTTGACCACTCTGACTCCGGAGAAACAGGCTTCCATGACATCATTAAATTTCGAAATCTTCTTCTGGAGAAAATCGTACCTTTTATCAAGAACCGATGCACTCTTAAAGAAAATTAATATTAACAATGGCAGCGGCCCTGTTGTCCAGAGGGTTAGTTTCGGATCGATACTTATCATCATCACCAACGCAAAACCAACTCTTAATAACGCTTCATACAGTCGAAAAATCCCGGAGCAGGCAAACCATGAAAGTTTCTCTGCAACATCGTCGGTCATTCGGGTCACCAGATCGCCGGTCCGAAACTTATTAAAAAAGTCGGGACCTTTGAAAGTTATGCCATCAAATGCCTTTTGCCGAAACAGCCATTCCAGCCTCAAATTCATCCAGGCCCGATGTCCCTGGACATAGGCATATAGAATAGATGCCACCATACCCAATAGAACCAGGGTCAGCGTAAAGGTTGCCGCAGTCGACAAACCTATTTGTTTGCCGAGACCATCAAGCCAAATCGCCGCAACGTTTCCGGCGACTTCACCGCTTTTGACGAAATCAACGGTGAATTCCATCATTCGTGGAATTGTCACCTGAAAAGCTGCCTGGACAGGAGTCAAAAATATCAGAACAAACAGAACATATCTGTAATTCCGATAGTACTCCCAAAACCATTTTATTTTATCTCGCATCTGCGATAGCTCCATTCTTATTCTTAAACTGCAGATGGAACAGTTTGGAGTAATATCCACTCTGCAATATTAATTCAGTATGTGTTCCCCGTTCAATTATCTCACCCCGCTTGATAACCATAATCTGGTCAACATCGAGGATCGTTGACAAACGATGAGCAATTACAATCGAGGTCCGGTTTGCCATCAAACGGGTTAGCGATGATTGTATCATCCGTTCGGTTTCAGGATCAACCGAACTGGTCGCCTCATCCAAAAGCAAAACATCGGGATCGGCCACCAGCGCGCGGGCAAATGATAACAGTTGTCTTTCACCGCGACTAAAATTGGCACCTTTTTCTGAGACTTCGGTGTTGTATCCATCCGGAAGTTTCTCAATAAACCGATGCGCCTCGACTGTCTGCGCAGAACTTTTCACCTGTTGTTCGGTAATAGACTCTGTCTCCAGCGTGATATTTGATTTAACATCACCCGGAAACAGATGAATATCCTGCAGCACCAATGCAAACCGCTGACGTAAATCGGTTTTTGAGATTTTGCGAATATCAATGCCATCAACTGTTATTTTACCCTTTTGAGGATCGTACAATCTCAGCAGCAACGATATCACGGTCGATTTTCCGCCGCCGGTCATTCCCACCAGAGCAGTTCGGCATCCAACCGGAATCTCAAACGAAGCATCCTTGAGAGCATAGTTCTCATCGTTAGTATATGAAAACCAGACATTCTCAAAGCGAATGCTCTTGTCCAGTTTTTTCCATTCCACCGGTACAGCAGGATCGGGCAAAGTTGATTCCTGTGATAACAATGCAAATATCCGTTTCGCCCCGGCTACCGCTTTTTGAATATTCGATAACTGCTCTGAGGTCCTCCAGATCGGTTCAAATGATCTCCATATCAGAATGATAAACATACTTATCGTTCCGACAGTAATAACTCCCGATTCGATCCAGAGAACGCCAAAGAACAGCACTAATGCGATCATAACATACTCAAAGAAAAAGACCGTGTTGAAATACAGGATGACGGCAACATTAACATACCGGTCATCGGTAAATTTCAATTTATTCACATAATTAAGTCGCTCACGAGCATAAACACCGCGATGAAATATCTGGATAATCGACATTCCATGCAGAAACTCCGTTAGCGTTGCCGTCACCTCGGCCATTTTTTTGCGAACATCCAAAAACTTCGGCGATGTTTTCCTTTCAAAGATGATTGTCAAAATCACCAAAATCGGCATTATCGCCAACAGAATCGAAGCGAGTCGCCAGCTGTAATAGTACATTATCCCGAATATCCCGGCTATCAGAATAATATCTCCGATGACCAGAACAACGGTATTGGTAAACAGCATCCGCAGCGATTCGGTGTCTGATTCAACGCGAGCCATCAGCCGACCAACCGGGTTTTTATCAAAAAATGAAACATCAAGCGACAAAATATGCCGAAACAGTTTCTGTTTCAATTCAAGCATGATATCCTGTCCAACTATCTCCAGTTTGATTCGCTGGATATACTGCAGCAAAATCGTGATAGCCTGAATAACCCCGATTATCAAAACGGTTATAATCAGTGCGTCAAAATCACCATTTTTAATATCAACATCAAGCGCCTGTTTCAAAAGAATCGGCCAATAAAGTGATAAAAAAGTCGCACCGATCAAAAGCAGAAAACAAACAATCAGCATTTTAAAGTGACTTTTCAAAAGCGGCATCAGTTTTCCAAACGCCGTTTTCCAACTTATATCTTTTTCTGCTTCTGTTATTTTTTCATTTTCGTAAAATTCACTGGTCATTTTCTTGTCCTTACTATTTAAAAAGTTCTCCCGTAGCCCAGATATACATTCAGCAAGACAATAAAAAAACCCGCCGAACCTATTGGGCACGGCGGGTTAAATAAATTTATAACTATTTTTATATAATTATTCATTCCTCCCGCCGCGGACATTGGTACCCGGACGTACCTGTTGTACAAAAAGAATATTTGATAATGTTGTATTCATCTTATTGTACTCCTCCGCTACGGTTTATATATACTTAAATTTACCAAACGAAATTAATTTTATATAGTTTCAGAAAAATATATTTATTTTTTAATATGTCAAACAGTTTTTTTGCCAAATTCAAAATTATTTTTTACCAACCCAATAACTGTTCGAGATTTACATTCAGCTTTTCAACCCGATCGATGATATCTTCTTTTCTCGATTTCTCTTTTTCAATAACATCTTTAGGCGCATTTTTAAGAAAATCGCCATTGGCAAGCTTTTTAGACACATTCTCAAGATGGCCTTTTAAATTAGTCAGCTCTTTTTCGAGCCGTTTTTTCTCGGACTCGACATTTATCAAACCTTCCAACGGAACAAATATCTCGGCACCCGATATTACGGCTGAGGCCGACAAACCCGGTTTTTTAATATTTTTGCCGATTATCAGATTATCTATTTTGGCCAGAGAGGCAAAATAATCCTTATAAGTCTCCAGAAGTTCGCCCATTTTACTGTCGGTGACTCTAATATGAAGATCCGAGTGTTTGCCCGACGGGACGTTCATCTCAGCACGAATCGATCTGACCGCATTAACAACAATTTGAATCGACTCAAGCGATGTTTCCAAAGCGTCATCTTTGAAATTTCCGGATGACTTCGGCCAGGGACCAAAAACGAGCGTCTCTCTCTTCTCCGGGAAAAACTCCTGCAAACTGTTATTTATCTCTTCAGTAACAAACGGAACAAACGGATGCAAAAGCCTTAAGATATTATCAAGAACATAGATAGCCACCCTCATCGAACCTTCTTTTATCGGCAGATCAGGCTGGTCCGGCTTTATCAGTTCAATATACCATGAACAGAAATCATTCCAGGTGAAGTTATACAATGTTTTTGATGCCGATGATAATTTAAAATCTTTGATATCTTTCTCGACCGACTCAATAGTCCGTTCGAGTTTGGATAAAATCCAGCGATCGACCAGAATCAAATCATCTTTGGATGGCTCGTTGATATCAAATTTATGATCGCCGGCCCTCATCATCACAAATCGCGAAACCTGGAACAGCTTATTTATAAAATTACGCCCGATTTCAAAAGTATTTTTCGAAATCCATGGATCCTGCCCATCGGGTGTCGCTAAAACCAACGACATTCTAAGAGCGTCGGCACCATGTTTTTCGACGATTTCCAGCGGATCGATGCCATTGCCCAGCGATTTCGACATTCTGATACCATTGGCATCACGCACCGTGCCATGAATATAAACATCGTTAAACGGCAGTTCACCCATAAATTCGTAACCTGCCATCGCCATTCTGGCGATCCAGAGAAAAATGATCTCCGAAGCAGTCACAATCACTTTGGTTGGATAAAATTTGTCCAGCATCGCCGTTTTTTCCGGCCAACCAAAAGTTGAAAACGGCCACAACCATGATGAAAACCAGGTGTCAAGCACATCTTCATCCTGATGAATATTTTTACTATCGCACTTGGTGCATTTTTCAGGTGCTTCTGCCGAAACCATCATCTGAGTGCAATCATCGCAATAGTACACCGGGATCCGATGTCCCCACCACAATTGCCGGGAGATACACCAATCACGAATATTTTCCATCCAGTGCAGATAAGTCTTTGACCAGAACTCGGGATGAAATCTCAATTCACCTTTTTTTACCGCCTCTATCGCCGGTTTGGCCAATTCGGCCATCCGGACAAACCACTGCTCCGACAGATACGGCTCAATCTCGTTGTGACAGCGGTAACAGGCGCCAACCGACAGTTCATGTTTTTCGACTTTATCCAGAAATCCTTTTTTCTCAAGTTCGGTGATCAGATTTTTTCTCGCCTCGTATCGATCTTGCCCCTTGAATTTTCCGGCGTTGG
>JAQBFG010000306.1:0-4046 GCA_032123495.1 Candidatus Zixiibacteriota bacterium
TCGATCGCTTTGTTAATCAGCTCAGATGCCTTGCCCCATTTGAGGTAATCAAGCATCATCACCGCTGAAAGAATCAGCGAACCGGGATTGACCATATCCTTATCGGCATATTTAGGAGCCGTCCCGTGAGTCGCCTCAAACAGCCCGATATAATCGCCCATATTGGCACCGGCAGCCATTCCAAGTCCACCAACCTGAGCCGCACAAGCATCCGAGAGATAATCACCATTCAGATTTGGTGTCGCCAGAACGGAGTACTCATCAGTTCGAGTCAGAATCTGCTGGAATATCGAGTCGGCAATACGATCTTTGATAATGATTTTACCCTTGGGGGCTTTGCCTTTGTACTTATCCCAGAGTTCATCCTCAGTGATACACTGCTTGCGGAATTCAGTGATGGCCAATTTGTATCCCCAATCACGAAAGGCACCTTCGGTGTATTTCATGATGTTTCCCTTGTGGACAAGTGTCACCGACGGAAGCTTATGTTCGATTGCATACTGAATCGCCTTGCGAACCAAACTTTTGGTAGCGGAGACAGAAATCGGCTTGATACCAATACCTGAATCGGTTTTAATTTTGGTCTTCATACTCTTGTTGAGCCAGTCAATAACCTTCTTACACTCTTTGGTACCTTTTTTCCATTCGATACCGGCGTAAACATCCTCGGTATTCTCACGGAAAATACAGACATTCATCTTTTCAGGATGTGTCACTGGAGATGGAACTCCTTTGAAATAATTAACCGGACGCACACAAGCGTATAGGTTCATTATCTGACGAAGACTGACATTCAATGAACGGAAGCCGCCGCCAATCGGAGTTGTCAACGGGCCCTTGAGGGCAACATAATAATACTCAATAGCATCAATAGTTTCTTGAGGGAGCCATTCTTTGTAAATTCTATTGGCGTTTTCACCGGCATAGACATCCATCCAGGCAATTTTCTTCCTGCCTTTGTAAGCCTTCTCGACAGCGGCGTCAACCACTCGACGAGTCGCCTTCATGATGTCACGGCCAATACCATCGCCTTCGATAACCGGAATAATCGGCTTGTTCGGGATAACCAGTTTTTTCTTCTTAATAGTTATCCGCTGTCCATCTTCCGGTATCTTAATATGTTTGTATTTCGGAGCCATAGTAATCCTCTCTTAGTATCCGATCTCTTTTAAGACACCTTTATATTTAGCCGCGGATGTCTTAAGCTCTTTCGTTTCCGAAGCATTCAGTTTAAGTTCGATGATTTTTTCAACACCCTTGGCTCCAAGGACTGCCGGCACGCCAATATATATATCTTTGAGGCCATACTGACCGGTCAGATATGCTGAGCATGGCAGGACCTTCTTTTCATCAAGCAGAATGGCGCGGGCCATCTGAACCGAGGCTGCCGCAGGGGCGTAATAGGCGGAACCTGTTTTCAAAAGCTTGACTATTTCGCCACCACCAAAACGGGTTCTTTCACAAATCTCTTTTAATCTTTTGGCCGGAATCAGTTCCTTAATCGGAACGCCGCCGACCGTGGAATAATTCGGTAGCGGTACCATGGTATCGCCATGACCACCAAGAACCATTGCCTGAACATCGGTCGGGGCCATTCCAAGTTCCATTGCCACAAAGGCACGGAAACGGGTTGAATCAAGAACACCAGCCTGACCAAGAACGCGATTGGTCGGGAATCCGGTGATCTTGAACATATGATATGTCATAATATCCAGCGGATTGGAAACAACAATCACATAAGCCTTAGGTGCATATTTCTTAATATTGGTCGCTGCGATCTTTACGATATTGGCGTTCATATTAAGTAGGTCTTCGCGTGACATACCTGGCTTACGAGCCAAACCGGCCGTCATAATAACAAGATCGGAACCTTTGATATCTTTATAATTATTGGTTCCCTCGATTTTGCAGTTATAGCCGCGAATAGGTCCGGCCTGGGTCAGATCGAGAGCCTTACCCTGCGGCATTCCCTCAACGATATCAACAATCATCACGTCACCAAGATTGGCCTCAGCCATATACTGCGCGCAACTGGCACCGACGTTTCCGCCACCGATTACAGAAATTTTCCTTTCCATCATTCCTCCGTTACGTTTTTTTTTAATCAGGCTCCTAATGTGTCCGCAAAACTGTATGACTTGCATCACGAACCAGGGCAACCCTGATATTTTTATTATTATCTACTAGCTTATCTATTATTTTCTGTGGATTTTTTTCCGTTTTGAAAAACACCTTATCCGAAACATTATCAGCCAATTCCGAATACAGACGAACATCAATTCGCTGAGCGATTTGAGCCACCCGTGATAATTTGTGTACCCCAAAATCGTCATCGTTAGTTTTCTTAGAGGAAGGCTCCCGCCATCTGTCGGCCAGCTTATAAAAACTTTCTGAGCCTATCCCCTCACGGCAGGTCGAAAACAGCATTATCGTTCCGCCATTGGTGACCGCTGCTTGTGAATTTTCGAGCGATTTTTGAAGCTGATACAAACTACAATCAAGCGGAGGACGAACCTCAGCCAGAAGTAAATCATACCGTTTTTTTATCTTGGATGAATATACTTTCTGTGCCAACTCACAGGCTCGTCGGAAAGATGAATCGATCTTCCCGCAGAAAACGGCTTGAATGTTATTAGCCTTATTCAAAACCGCCTGAATACTCAAAACAGGTTTATCAGAAATCAACTTCATCAGCAGTTGCAGATTTTGCTCAATCGGGTTTCCCTCAAGTTTCACCGGTGCGGCATCAAAACTAACTGCCAACCGATGATTGCGTTTTGTGGTTTCAAAATCGCATATACCCGGGAAAAATGCCTTACGTCCACCGGTATAACCGGCAAAATAATGCGGCTCGACCGAGCCGATCACAACCACCTTTTCTGCTTCACAAAAATGCTTATTAACATAAACCTGACAACCATCTTCAGTATCACCTAATTGTACCATTGAATCTAAATCTCTGGCATCATGGATCAATATTCGTTTTTTTAATTTCTCATAAAGATCACCAAATATTGATTTCATCTGTGTTTCATCAGGAGCCTGATGACACCCGGTTGCTACCAGAAAATTCGCCTTTTTGCTCAGGCGGCCATTCTCAAACAACCGTTTCAGGATTTCAGAAGTCGGCGTGGGACGATAGGCGTCGTTAACAATAAACAGATCAGCCTGAGAAATAACAAACAGCTCTTTCTCGGCCATAGTGATACGACCGAGAAAGGCATGTGAGTCTATTTCTTTTGCTATCGCCTTACACTCATAAAAGTCACACTCAACAGAATCAGGCAATTTCAACTCCAATATGTCTTCGCCATAACAAATAGAAACAAGCATTTTCTTTATCCAAAGAAAAAGGCAAGTTCTATCGCCGCATTCTCCGGCGAGTCAGAGGCATGCACTGAATTTTGTTGAACATCCAGTGCGATCTCCTGCCTCAGAGTTCCGCAGGCAGCTTCGTTTGGATTGGTTGCACCAATCAGGGTTCTCAGATCGGCAACGGCGTTGGCCTTGCCAAGTTTTATCGGTATCACCGGTGACGAACACATAAATTCAACCAGCTCATCGATAAATGGTTTATCAGCATGCACCGCGTAAAACTTCCGGGCCAGATCCTGCGACAACTGAACCAATTTAATATCCACGACATCAAAACCGGCTCGTTCCAAACGATTTATTATATTTCCGACCAGCTTCCTTTTGAAAGCATCCGGTTTTACTATTAATAAAGTGTTTTCCATTCAATCTCCAAAAGCAGGTTTTATTTCTTGGCAGCCCTGGCAACCTTGGCACCCAATTCAAGTGCCTTGGAGTTTTTCTCCTCGGTCCCTTTTGGCGCCCGAGATAAAACAGCCTCTTTGATCGACGCCATCGTTACAATCCCGGTTAACTCGGCAATTGCACCCATTGCGATAACATTGGCTACCATCACATGACCGATCTCTTCTCGAGCCAGACGGCTAAACGGAAAACCATAATAATTCTTGGTCGGAATCTGGGTTACCATATTCGAATCGACAACCAGAAGTCCGCCCTCTTTCATATCAGGA
>JAQBFG010000307.1:0-4936 GCA_032123495.1 Candidatus Zixiibacteriota bacterium
TTCGGGTGAAATTGAAAAGGAAACTTTACCATTATTGTAACTTCGAAATGATTTCACTGATTACAACTTCTTAGTAAAAAACTGAATATTTATTCACCTATTTAAATAGGATAAACTTTCCCACATTGATAATATATACAATATTCCATGTTATTGCAATAGGATAATAGTTTTATCATTACAATTTCCCCATCAAACCGATGTTGATTATATCCGCACCATTCCGTATATGAGTGATTATACAGAAAGAGAAAATTTGTATCCCACCCATTGGGTGGGGATTAACTTATTTTTATTACTTATTCACCTATTTAAATAGGATATAGATTCCCACGTTGATAATATATCAAATATTCCATGTTATTGCAATAGGAAAAATAGTCTTATCATTACATTTTCCCCATCAAATCGTTGTTGAATTGTATTCGCACCTCTGTGTACATGGATGATAATGAAGTAATCGAATGAAGTAGGTTTAATAAACCATAAGGAGAACAACCTAAATCAACATCGGTTTGATAGTCTAATGTCAAAAAATAACGAAACGAACCCAACTCGCTGTAATTATATGAAAGTGATATAGTTACAAGGAATTTTATTATATTCCGTCAGGAAAGGGTTCCTGACGGCTCGATGAACCTGGATTCCCGCGTACCCGGGAATGACATTAGAAGGGGCGGGAATAACATTGACGGGCAGACGAGGTCGTCTGCCGCGCACTTAAATTGAGATTGCCGCGTCGTCCCGATAAAAGTCGGGACTCCTCGCAATGACGGTTGGAGATTTGGGATATAATAACAGGCAATAAAAAATCCCACTCTCGCGGGACTAAGATTAAAAGTGGTGGGGGGAGGATTTGAACCTCCGAAGGCTTCGCCGACAGATTTACAGTCTGTTCCCTTTGACCACTCGGGAACCCCACCAAAAACAAGTCTATCTTCTTACTTATCGGCCTGGCAGTCTCAAGCTGGAGTCCCCGCCAAAAAAAAGCCGGCGAGAGGAGTCGAACCCCCGACAGGCTGATTACAAATCAGCTACTCTACCAACTGAGTTACGCCGGCGCCGATAAACGGAAATTATTATATCATATTTCTGATTATTGTCAAGTCTAATGTCGCCTACTATCAAATTTATCGGAAAATAACAGCATGAAGGCTATCTTATCTTACAGTTTCCTTTTCCATTTGACTCCATCAGCGGTGTCTTCAAGGATTATCCCCTGCTTTAATAGGTCATCACGGATTTTATCAGCAGTGGCAAAATCTTTACTTTTCTTCGCTTCGGTTCTTTTATTAATCAAATCTTCTATCTCAGAATCGATCTCGCCTTTGTCCCAGTGCAGAACATTCAGCACTATATCAAATTTGTCGGCCGCTTTTACAGCTCTATCGCGCTCCTCGGCTGACAGCTTATTTTCCGACCTGAGACGATTAATATCACGAACCAGATTAAAAACCTCACCAAGCGCGGCAGAGATATTAAGATCGTCATCGAGAGCATCCTCAAATCCGGCCAGCGCCGCATTAATGATCTTGTCAGCCTCACCGGACGACTCTCCCCCGCCATAGCTTTTGAGGTTCTCATAAAAATCGGTATATCTATCAAGCGTGTGACGGGCCGCTTCAAGTGAATCAAGCGTAAAATTAAACTGCTGGCGGTAATGTGAACTCAATAACATATATCTGACCACCACCGGCGGATAACCTTTGTCGAGCAGATCACGGAGAGTATAAAAATTGTTCAGCGATTTTGACATTTTTTTGCCATCAACAATCAGATATCCCGCATGCATCCAATGTTTAACAAACGGTTTTCCAAGCGCCCCCTCGGATTGAGCAATTTCGTTTTCATGATGCGGGAAAATATTGTCGACCCCACCGGTATGAATATCAAAGGTCTCACCAAGATATTTCATCGACATCGCCGAACACTCAATATGCCACCCGGGACGGCCTTTGCCGATATCGGTTTCCCAATAAACGTCGCCATCGTTTTCATCCCACGCCTTCCAGAGCGCAAAATCTGAAACCGATTCTTTTTCGTATTCATCGGATGCGATTCGGGCGCCGACTTTTAATGTCGACAAATCAAGATGCGCCAGTTGGCCATATTTCGGGAATTTCTGTATCGAAAAATAATAGTTTCCGTCAACTTCGTAAGCGAGGCCATTTTCTTTCAGCTTTTTAATCAGTTCAACCATCTCATCGATATGATCGGTCGCGGCCGGGTAAAACTCGGCCCGGTCGATTCCGAGCGTGTCCAGATCCTCGAAAAAGGCTTTCTCGAACTTTTTGGTGACTTCTTTCAGCGGGATATTTTGCTCGACGCTGGCTCTGATTGTTTTGTCATCGATGTCGGTCAGATTCATCACCTGCGTGACTTTGAATCCTTTGAACAAAAGAAAACGCCGCAGAATATCCTCAAACATAAAAGTACGAAGATTACCGATATGGACATGATTATAAATCGTCGGACCGCAGGTGTACATCCGGATATGATTTTCCTCGAGAGGAACAATCTCTTCTTTGGTCCGCGTCATCGTATTATAAAATTTCAGCGCCATATCAAAACCTCATTAAATTCGCAAAAAATCAAAATTTAATTTTATCAGCAAAAAGCTAATATATAAATTAAGACTAATTCGTCAAACTTATTTAACACAAAAAGATAGCAATTCGTTCAGAGAATTAATCATAACTATATCATCGGGAAAAGGTTCCGGATATTGACGTCCCTCGCGCAATTTTAAGATCGAAAATATGCCATTTTTGCGGGGACCGAGATAATCTTCTTCGTATCTGTCGCCGACAAATATTGATTGTTCAGCGGTAAAACCTGATAATCTGATCGCTTCTTCATATATAGATTTATGCGGCTTGCGGTATCCGAAATTTGATGAGAATATTTTAAAATCAAAATAACTATCTATTCCGAATTTCTTGAGATCGCCAATATGATTAGTATCCGGAAAAATTGTATTTGAAATCAGGCCGATTTTGAGGCCCGCCTCTTTTAGTTTGCTCAACACAGAAACGGTGTCATCAAAAATCGTCAATTGGTCAGTAATAACTCTATAATAATGGGCGAAGAATTCTGGGACAAATTGATTATCATTTTGAATGCCGACGGTGTTGAACAACTCGGATATTTTATCGGGGACATTCCATTCTTTAAGGGTTTCACGCGAAGATTCGCGATTTTTATCCCGGATTTTGATATACTCCTCGGCTATCTTTTCATAGGATGGAGGTGAAATGCTAAAACGCCTTAAATAATTGTATCCAGCATTGAGAGCCAGCAGATTCATTTCGTCCCAGGGGATATTTTCATATTCAATCAGCGTGGAACCGAGATCAAACATGATACATTTTATATCTGATTTATTTGGAGTTTTCATTTTTTAAAGGCCGATTTGCAGATTTTGTCGATTAAACTATCGAAATCAATCCCAGCCGCTTTGGCTGCCATCGGAGCGAGCGATAACTCGGTCATGCCGGGCAAAGTATTCAATTCGAGAAACCAGGGGATATTATCTTTATCGAGAATAAAATCAACCCGCGCCAGACCGGAGCATTTGAGGGCATCGTATGCCCGCCGGCCATAGTCTGTTATTAGATCAGTAATTTCATCAGGAAGCTTGGCCGGGCAGATATATTCTGATTTTCCTTTGGTATATTTGCAGTCATAATCATAAAGTTCATTTGATGGAATTATCTCAACCAGTGGATAAGATTCATCATCAAGAACCGCCGAAGTTATCTCGCGACCCTTGATGTATTCTTCAACTAACACTTCATGTGACACACTATAAGCTGTTTTAATAGCGTCACTTATTAAATCAGCACTCTTAACCATTGTAAGTCCGACAGTCGAGCCGGAGTTGTTTGGTTTGACTATTAATGGCAGCTGAAAAGTGTCGACAACGCTCCTAATTTGCTCCTCAATACTGCCTTTATTTTGATTCAGAAGCAGATATTTTGGGGTTGGGATTTTTTCATTTTGAATCAGTTGTTTGGCGATCGATTTGTTCATCGCCATCGCTGAAGACATCATATTCGAGCCGGTATATCTAATATTTACCAGATCAAGCAACGCCTGAATCGTGCCGTCTTCGCCAGCCCCGCCGTGAAGAGCAATAAAAACCAGATCGGAGTTATTATACGGTTCGCCTTTTATCGCTTCAGAAAGAACCAAAGATTCAGATTGTTTGAGGGCCAGTTTCGAAAGCGATTTGTTGTCTTTTTCCAAAAGGTAATTGCCATTGGTATCGAGCAATGATTGCCCAGTCGCCGTATCGAGGACATTTATATTAAAACCCAATCGTTTCAGGGCAGCGACAATCGCTCCAGCCGAGATCAGCGAGACCTGTCGTTCATCGGAAAGCCCGCCGGCAAGAACCAGTATATTTATTTTATCTTTCATTTTGTTTTACTCTTCGGAATTTAATTAACAGTAAAATTATTATAAAGGCTATAATAATCGGCCAGGCTATTTTTTCATACATCCTCAAATAATGATAAACCGTATCGAAATTTATTACAAACAGATAGCTGCTGAATAAAAGAAGACCGTTAAATATCCAGAATGATATCGAAACAAATATAAATTTCTTTGTTGGGTTATACCGGCTGATACCGGCGACTAACGCTATCACCGCTCTGACTCCAACAATAAACCGGTTGAATATCAAAAGTATCGCGCCTCTTTTATTAAACCAGTTTTCGAGTCTGGGGATATCATCACGGGAAAACATTTTGTAATTTTTTCTCATGAAAAAATCTCTGCCTCGCGAGCGTCCCAGGTAATAGATAAGCATCATCGATAAAATCCCACCGGCATAAACCAGCAGGAAAACCGCGATAATGTTTAATCGGCCCGATGCGGCCAATGCCCCGCCGGTGACCGTAATAAAATCGCCCGGGATAGGAGGAAAGAT
>JAQBFG010000308.1:0-11298 GCA_032123495.1 Candidatus Zixiibacteriota bacterium
TCAACCAGGACGAAGGCAGGGTCGCCATTCTGAATTCGAATCTGGCAGTGGAAACACTGTTCTCCCAATCGGGCAGCGATGCCGGCGAGCTCAATGATCCCGGTCCGCTGGCGGCTTCCATCAACAACACGTTGTACGTCGGTGATGTCAAAAACAGACAGGTCAGTATTTTCAATCACCAGGGACTTTTTTTATACACGATAGGCAAAAGAGAAGTCGTGACCGTATATTTATCAAATATTGATTTTATTTTGATGTCAGGAGGAAATAGAGCATGATTATTGATTATATCGGTATCGTAGTTAAAAATATTGCCAAAGGGATCGAGTTTTGGAAAAATGTTTTTGGCTATAGTCAAAAAACCGGAGTTGTTATTAATACCCGGCAAAAAGTCAAAGTAGTTTTTATGCAAAAAGAGAATTCAATAACTATCAAACTGACCGAACCGATTGATGAGACCTCACCGATTTATGCCTTTGCAAAAAAAGGCGGAGGGCTGCATCATTTATGTTTTAAATGTGATAATATAGAAAATCAATTGGAAGAGTTTGCCACGAAGAGGATTCGAGTTTTGACTCCGCCGCTACCGGGGGAGGCCTTTGATAATGAAAATATCGCTTTTGTATATGCTGGTCAGGGACTCAATATTGAATTAATTGATACTGATAAAAAGGCAGAAATTATTTAAAGAATTGAACAGGTCTTATTGGCAAAGAGCCCAGCGATTTTATTGCTCTTTGACCCCATATTTTTTAAGTCGATAAATTAAAATATGCCGCGGAATATTTAAATATCTGGCAGCTTTTGATTTGTTACCGGCAAACTCTTTGAGAGCGTCCAAAATCAATTTTTTCTCAGCTTCGTGAAAGGTCAGGTTTTTTCGCTGATTAATATCTATGTTGTTGTCACCTAATGTACTGTCCGTTATAAAATCAGATGGCAGATCGCTTGCGGTCAACACGTCGGATTTTCTCAGTATCACCATCCGTTCTACCAGATTTTCTAATTCGCGAATATTTCCGGGCCAATAGTATTCTTTTAGGACGTCTATAAGCCCAGGTGCGATATCTATTTTTCTGTCAGGTTCTATTTTGCGAATGAACTCTCTCATTAAAATCAGAATATCCTCTTTACGTTCCCTCAGACTCGGTAATCTTATCGGAATGACATTTAATCTATAAAAAAGATCTTCTCTGAATTTTCCATGAGCAACCAATTCTTTCAAATTGGTATTGGTTGCTGCAAGCAGACGAATATCAACTTCGACCTTTTTCTCTGATCCAACCGGTTCGACAACTCTTTCCTGAATAACACGAAGCAATTTCGCCTGTAATTCCAGACTCAATTCGCCGATTTCATCAAGCAATAGCGTCCCGCCTCCGGCCAATTCGAATTTTCCTTTTTTATCTTTGATGGCGCCGGTAAAAGCTCCCTTGACATGTCCAAACAGTTCAGATTCAATCAATTCTTTTGGAATAGCAGCGCAATTTATTGCCACAAAATTATTATTCACGCGAGGGCTTTTGTAATGGATAGCTTTGGCGATCACCTCTTTGCCTGTTCCGGATTCGCCTGTCAAGAGAACCGTGGCATCTGAAGGAGCTATTTTTTCAACCATATCCATTATTTCTTTAAACGGCTTAGAGACACCTATAATAGTATCCAGGAATTTTTTGCCATGCAATTCTTCTTTTAGAGCCTTATTTTCATTTTCCAATTTTTTGAATTTGAGTGCCTTTTCAATCGCGATAATAAGCTGGTCATCCTCAAACGGTTTGGTTAAATAATCAAATGCCCCGAGTTTCACCGCTTGCACTGCCTGGGACAGATCGGCAAAGGCGGTCATTAAGATCACTTCCAAGGTCGGCTGAATCTTTTTTACCTGCTCCAAAAGTTGAACTCCGGTAAGCTTAGGCATTTTAATATCTGAAAGCACCAAATCAAATTGTTTGGTTTTTAATTCACTCAAAGCTTTCTCGCCATTGTTGACGGTCGTAACTGTATAACCCTCTTGTTCCAGTTTATATTGAATAACCCGTCTTAAGGCATCATCATCATCTGCCAATAAAATACTAATTGACATATCATCTACTCCTCAAATGAAGGAATTTCAATAAGAACAGAAGTCCCTTCATCCTTTTTGCTTTCGATATTTATTGAGCCATTATGATTTTCGATAATCGATTTCACAATAGGTAGTCCCAAACCTGTACCGGTTGCTTTTGTTGTAAAAAATGGATCAAAAACATTATTCAGAACATCCTGCTCTATTCCCTCACCATAATCACGGATTGTGAAAATAATTTGTCCGTTATTTCTGTTTTTCAGCGCAATCTCAATTATCGATTCCGGTTCCGACACATCAAGTGCATTTAACAATAAATTGAGAATCACCTGATGAATTTTTTCTTTGTCACCAAGAATCAAAACATCTTTTTCTATATCTTTTGAGATATTAATTTTTGAATTGGCAGCCTGTATTTCTATTTGTTTCAAGGAATCATTTAGAGTTTGGGAGAGATCAAGCTTTTCCAGAGTTGCTTCTTTCGGGCGGGCAAAGTTCAGAAAATCTTTTATGGTATTATCTATTCGTTTTATCTCACCAACGATTATTCCCTGGAATTCATCTTTGTCATTTTCAGATGTTTTCTTGTCAAAGATAATTTCAAAAGCGCCCTTAATAGATGCTAAAGGATTTTTAATCTCATGAGCAACACCTGCCGCAATTTTGCCAACCAACGACAGCTTTTGCGACCTCTCAAGTTGAAGTTGAGCCTCTTGATGTTTTTTGCGGGCAAACAGTTCTCGATCAAAAAGTGCGCCGGTCAAAATTCCGATAGCGAAGTAGAAAACCAACTCCACAATTTCTCTGACAATATCAGCGGTTTCCAGATTTTGACCAAAAATGTATGGTAAAACCAGCAATGAAATCAAACCTGCTGAAAGGATACCACCTCTGAGGCCAAACCATGAGGCTGAAATGACAATCGGTATGTAACAGAATCTTCCATGTAAAACATGCAGCAAATGCACATGCCCGAAAAACGGCTCAATTAGCCATCCATAGTGGATTCCCAGAGTTATTGTGATAACAATACCAATTACTGCTATTTTTTGAGACTTTTTTTCAATCATTGTATATAATTCTCCAATATAATCAGTATTGGCAAATGATATGCCGATGTTTCAATTTAACTGATCAAATTCCCTAAATTATTAGTATCTATAATATTACGAGAAGCATAAACTATCATATCCAAATTATAACAAAATTGTTGTTGACTATTAAACAATAAATATACAATATTGTTCACTATTGAATAATATTATCCAATATTATATAAATCAGATCGTATGCAGTCCTTTATGTTGTTGAAATATAACTACTTATAAATTTTGGCATGGTTTGTGCCATAGGATTAAACTATGAAGAAAAATGAAAAAATATTAGTTGGTGATATTGATATGAAAGCAAAAAATAATATAAATCGGATAATTATCGCATTTGCTCTTTTATTCTTATTCTTCTCACAATCTCTGTTTGCTTTGGAAAAAAAGGAATTAGAAAGTATTTCCAAAAATATTAAAAGAAATTTTGCGGCCGCTGAAAATGCAACAGATAGTTTTATTGTTACTGGCAATATTGAAGAGTATCTGAATTATGCTGCACTTAATAATCCCGGTTTAAAATCGGCCTTTTATCACTGGAAAGCGAGCCTTGAAAAAATGAATTATGCCGGGGCACTTCCAGACCCGATGATCTCATACGCTTATTTCATTGAAAATATCGAGACCAGAGTTGGACCGCAAGAGTGGAAACTAAGTCTGAAACAGACTTTTCCGTGGATCGGAACCTTAGGCGCTAAAAAAGATATTGCAAATGAAGAAGCCAATACTGCTTTTCGCAGGTATCAGGCAGAGAAACTCAAGCTGTTTTATTCCGTAAAGGCAGCCTACTATGATCTCTATTATCTCGGTCGGGAGATTGCACTAACAAAGGACAACCTTGAGTTACTTAAATTTTGGGAAGCGGTGGCGCGGACCAAATATAAGGTGGCGTTAAGTACACATCCTGACATAATCAAGGCTGAAGTAGAATTGGGAAAATTGGAAGATCGGCTGGAGAGCTTGCAGGAGCAAATCAGGCCAACCGTAACACATCTCAGAGTTTTAGCCAATCTCCCAAAGACAGTATCGATAACGATTCCGGATACAATTGACATTGTCGAGTCCGAAATTGAATTACAGGATATCCTGGATGAAACTCTTCAAAACAACCCCGACCTTAATGCCATGGTACATCTCATTGACAAAGAGCGAGCGGGGGTACGTCTTGCCGGAAAATCGAATTTACCAAATTTTACAATTGGTGTTGATTATATCGAAACCGGTGATGCCTTAAATCCTTCTATGGATGAAAGTGGTAAAGACCCCTGGATTGTTGGGGTAGGGATCAACCTGCCGCTCTGGTTCGGTAAGAATGGTGCTAAAAAGGGTGAGGCCAAAGCAAAATTGCAGGCGGCTCAATACCGGTATGCTGAAACGCAGAACAGTCTGGAAGTCTTGGTAGAGAAGATAGTATTTCGATATTCTGATGCTCTGCGTAAAATACGTCTTTATCGTGACGGACTCATCCCGAAAGCGGAGCAAGCACTCAAAACCAGCTATACTGCCTATCAGGTTGCCGAAGTTGACTTTCTAAGCTTGTTAGATGCGCAACGGCAACTTCTTGCGTTTCAACTAAAATTTGATCGGGCTATTGCGGATCTTGCCAGACACCGCGCAGAGATTGAAATGATAACAGGAAATGAATTGAATTATAAATAAGAAACATTTTAGAAGGAGAAAATAAAAATGAAACTGACCAAAACAATTCCGATGATAGTTGCGATGCTACTAATGACCTCGCTCGTAGTTTTCGCCGGTGAAGAAAAACAGGATGCCAAAAAAGTTGTACCGGTAGAATTGAAAAACCAGACAGTTTGCCCGGTAATGGGCGGTAAAATTGATTCGACTGTCTATACCGATATTCAGGGTCAGCGGGTGTACCACTGCTGTCCCATGTGCTCTGATAAACTGAAAAAGGATCCTGATACCTATTTCAAGAAAGCTTCCGTCGACGGAGTTCTTTTCGAAAATATTCAAACAACTTGCCCGGTATCCGGTGAAAAGCTCGAAAATAAATCGGTATATGTTGACTTCGAAGGTCGTCGGATTGCATTTTGTTGCAACAAATGCGTTGGGACTTTTAATGAAGACCCGGCAAAATTTCTATCCAAGATGGATACTCCAGCCGAGAAAATGGAAGGGCACGAGATGAAAATGGAACACGAAGGACAGAATCACTAAATCAAGTTTTATTATCTGATGGAGAAAGCTATGACTGACGAAAAGAAAATTCAATCCTTTGTAAATCGCTTTGCGCTGCACGGCGTCGGTGGACTCGTCGGGTTAATCGCTATTGTGATCCTCGCTTTCTCCATTGGAGCAATGTTTTTTGGCGACGGCCAACCGGTGACCGATTCGCATGACCATTCCGAAGTTGCCAAAGCAAATGAACCAACTGTTTGGACATGCTCGATGCATCCCCAGATAAAGCTGCCAAAGGCCGGTAAGTGTCCTATCTGTTTTATGGATCTGATACCTCTTGATACCGGAACTGGTGATGATGTCGGACCGCGTCAGCTCCGAATGTCGGAGACGGCCAAACAACTTGCACAAATTCAGACGTCGCCAGTCAAACGCGCAATTGCTGAGTCAGAAATCAGAATGGTCGGAAAAATTTCCTACGACGAAACCAGGTTGTCTTACATCACCGCCTGGGTACCTGGGAGGCTCGATCGGCTCTACGCAAATTTCACCGGTGTCTTGGTTGAAAAGGGTGATCAGATGGTATCGATGTACTCTCCCGAATTACTGGCGACACAGGAAGAACTACTTCAGGCAGTTTCAACGGTTGCGGCACTGGGTCGTTCGGCCAGTACCGTTTTGAAATCATCTGCCGAAGCCACTTTGGAGGCGACTCGTAATAAACTCCGATTGTTTGGTCTAACGGCTAACCAAATAATGGAGATCGAAACTAATCAGTCACCTTCTGATTTTCTGACTATCAATGCTCCGATAGGAGGAGTCGTAATTCACAAGGATGCGCAAGAGGGGATGTATGTAAAGACCGGGACTAAAATATATACTATTGCCGACTTAACAAAACTATGGGTGATGTTTGAGGCGTATGAATCTGATCTGCAGTGGCTTCGTTATGGACAACAAGTCTTTTTCAATTCACCGTCATTTTCAGGGGAATCGTTTAAAGCGATAGTTAGTTTTATCAGTCCGGTTGTAGACCCAAAAACTCGCACCGTGCAAGTACGCGCGATTGTGGATAACAAAGATTTAAAGCTCAAACCCAATATGTTTGTGCGCGGAGTTGTGAAGTCGCGAATCGACGCTACAGGTCGTGTGATTGACGAATCTCTGGGGTATGCATCCAAAGAACAAAATAACTCAGTTGCGCCGCTGCTTATTCCTGCCAGCGCTCCGCTGATCACCGGAAAGCGGGCTGTTGTTTATGTGGAGGTACCCAACGAAAAAGGACCTCTCTATGAAGGAAGGGAAGTGCAACTTGGCCCTCGGGCCGGTGACTTCTATGTTGTCAAATCGGGAGTGATAGAAGGTGAGCAGGTTGTTACAAATGGCGGCTTTAAGATCGATAGTGAATTGCAGATTCAGGCTAAACCAAGTATGATGTCACCTAAGGGAGGCGCCGCCTCCGCCGGGCATCAGCATGGTCAAACCGAATCAAAAATGTCTAAGCAAAATGATATGGCTGTTTCAATCGAAAAAGAAGCAGAGAACCAAGAAGTAATGGCGTCTCTTACTCCCGTTTACAATGCCTATTTTGATATCCAGATGGCGTTAGCCGGGGACGATCTTGCCGCCGCCGCCCAGGCTGCAGAACAAGTAAAGAACATGGCAGGCAATGTTGATATGACTCTCTTTTCAAGATCGGGTCATGACAAGTGGATGCAACTATCCGGCGATATTGTCGCTTTCGCTACTGAAATAAATACCGCGGAAAATATTGAAAAATCGCGAAAGGCATTTTTTAAACTGTCAAACAGCATGATAAAACTGCATGACAGCTTTGGACATGCTGACTCAAAAGATTACTTCCTGACCTTTTGTCCGATGGCCAATGATAACAAAGGAGCTTTTTGGTTACAGACAATTGATACCGTTTACAATTCGTTTTACGGTGCCTCAATGCTTCGTTGCGGCGAGATAAAGAAACCACTTCCGGCTCGTTCTTCGGAAGGGAGTAAATGATGGCGGATTATAGCCAAATTCCCGACCCGACCAAACTATCGCTTCTGGACAAGATTATTAAGAGCAGTATTGATAACAAATTAGTTGTTACTATTCTGATGCTCGGCTTCATTGCATGGGGCATAATGAATGCTCCGTTTGATTGGGATGTGGCCGGACTTCCGCGTGATCCGGTGCCGGTTGATGCTATTCCTGATATCGGTGAAAATCAACAAATCGTTTTCACGCCATGGATGGGTCGTTCACCTCAGGATGTCGAGGACCAGATAACGTATCCATTGACAGTTTCGTTATTGGGTATTCCGGGTGTAAAAACAATCCGCAGCTATTCGTTTTTTGGTTTCTCATCTATCTATGTCATTTTCAAAGACGATGTGGAATTCTATTGGTCACGATCACGGGTGCTGGAGAAGCTTAATTCACTATCACCCGGGACGGTACCATCGGGAGTCCAGCCGGCTCTGGGACCAGACGCAACGGCACTGGGGCAGATTTTCTGGTATACTCTTGAAGGACGCGACAAAGATGGAAATCCTACCGGTGGATGGGATCTGCATGAACTACGCTCAATTCAGGATTGGACCGTGCGGTATGCACTTCAATCGGCGGATGGTGTCTCCGAGGTCGCCTCTATTGGTGGGTTTGTGCAGGAATACCAGATCGATGTTGACCCGGAAGCGATGCGTGCCTATGATGTGAAGCTCTCCGACGTGTTTATGGCTGTCAAGATGTCCAATGTGGATGTTGGTGCGCGCACGATAGAGATAAACAGAGTGGAGTATGTTATTCGCGGCCTGGGATTGATTGAGAGCCTTGATGATATTGAAAGCTCAGTTATAAAGCAGAATGGTAATGTCCCGATCCGTATCAAGGATGTTGCGAACGTTTCACTTGGTCCTGCTATTCGACGCGGTGCTTTGGATAAAGGCGGAGCTGAAGCTGTCGGTGGTGTTGCGGTTGTTCGTTACGGCGAAAACCCATTGGCGACGATTAAAAACATAAAGAAGAAAATTGCCGAAATCTCGCCGGGGCTGCCCAGGAAGATTCTTGCCGATGGCCGCGAATCGCAGGTAACGGTAGTACCGTTTTATGATCGCTCCGGTTTGATTCATGAAACGCTTGGCACGCTAAATACTGCTCTGGTGGATGAAATCCTGGTCACGATCATTGTAGTACTGGTGATGGTCATGCACCTTCGAAGCTCGCTTCTAATCTCAGGTTTACTACCGCTTACCGTATTAACGGTTTTTATTGCGATGAAGCAGTTCAATGTCGATGCAAACATTGTTGCCTTGTCGGGGATTGCAATCGCTATCGGTACAATTGTTGATATGGGGATAGTTGTATGTGAGAATATCCTCAAGCACTTGGACCAAGCGCCACCGGGAGCAAATCGACGGCAAGTCATCTTCGCGGCGGCATCGGAAGTTGGCGGTGCCGTGCTGACCGCTATTGCTACTACCGTTGTATCATTCCTGCCGGTATTCACGATGGAAGCAGCGGAGGGAAAACTATTTAAACCTCTGGCATATACCAAGACCTTTGCCTTGCTCGCTTCGGTAGTAATCGCGCTGACGATTATACCAACTTTTGCACATGTCCTGTTCGGTCGAAAATTAAGTCTTTCTGCCACCAAAAAATATTTGCCTTTCGGGCTGACGATCGCAGGTGTAGTCCTTATGTTTTGGTCCTTTTGGCTGACAAGCCTGGGTCTGATTCTTTTTGCCGCTTACCTACGATTTAAGGACCGCATTCCCGGCAAATTTCAAGCTGTCATTCCAAAAGCTTTTAACTATCTCCTGGTCGTGGTCGTTGCGATAATACTATCCGAACACTGGGAGCCGCTGGGAGTTCAGGCCGGAAGTATCCTTAATTTTATTTTTGTGGTGCTGTTAATGGGGAGTATCCTGTTTCTTTTCCAACTTCTTATCAGATGGTATGAACCGATTCTTCGCTGGTGCCTGGCCAACAAGGTTAAATTTCTTCTGCTACCGTTGGTTCTGATTATGTTTGGCGGATCGGTCTGGCTTGGTTTTGATAAATTAGTCGGGTTTATACCGAGCTGGTTGAAGTCGAATGCGGTTTACTCGAAACTGAATCACACTTTCCCGGGACTCGGAAAAGAGTTTATGCCGAACCTTGATGAAGGTTCATTTTTGTATATGCCGACGACAATGCCTCATGGCTCAATTGGCGAAACGCTTGAAATACTCCAGTTGCAGGATAAAGCGTTTACGGCGATTCCAGAGATAGAGTCGGTTGTCGGCAAACTTGGACGGGCTGAGACACCGCTCGACCCGGCACCTATTTCAATGATCGAAACGGTCATAAATTACAAACCGGAGTATGTTATAGATAAGAATGGCGATAGAATTGAATTTCGATTTGACGAAGAATCTAACGAGTTCGTCAGGGATGATTTCGGAGAGTTGATTCCCGATAACGATGGTCGACCATTCCGCAATTGGCGGGAAGAGATTAAGACGCCAAGTGATATTTGGAACGAGATAGTTAAGGCTGGCAAGCTGATTGGAACTACTTCGGCGCCAATGCTGCAACCTATCGCCGCACGAATCGTGATGCTGCAGTCAGGGATGCGGGCACCGATGGGGGTCAAGGTCAAAGGGCCTGACCTTGAGACAATTGAACAGGTTGGGCTGAATATTGAAAAGTACTTAAAGGAAATTCCATCGGTGGAACCGGCAGCAGTGTTTGCTGATCGTATTGTCGGAAAGCCATATCTTGAAATAGATATAAATCGCGAGGCGATTGCTCGGTTCGGGTTAAGTATTCGTCAAGTGCAGGATGTTATTGAAGTTGCAATCGGTGGTAAAAATATTACTACCACGGTCGAGGGAAGGGAAAGATATCCCGTGCGGGTTCAATATCCACGCGAACTTCGTAACTCACTGGAAGAGTTGGACAGGATTCTTATCCCGGCCATGGATGGAACCCAAATTCCACTAACGGAACTTGCCGAAATTAAATTTGTACGGGGACCAATGGTTATCAAGGCTGAAGATACTTTTCTGATTGGATATGTTATCTTTGATAAAAAGCCGGGTTTTGCTGAAGTTGATGTTGTTGAGGATGCTAAAAATTACTTACAAGGTAAGATTGATTCCGGTGAATTTGAGATTCCGGCGGGCGTCAGTTATGTTTTTTCCGGCAGCTATGAAAATCAGATCCGCTCGGAAAAGAGATTGATGGTTGTGCTGCCATTGGCGTTAGTTATTATCTTTTTGATTTTGTACTTCCAGTTCAAACAGGTATCTACAACTCTTCTGGTTTTCTCCGGTATTTTTGTTGCCTGGGCCGGGGGATTTATGATGCTCTGGTTATACGGTCAGGGTTGGTTTCTAAACTTTTCGATGTTTGGTATCGATCTTCGGGAATTGTTCCAAATTCGAGCGTACAACCTGTCGGTTGCTGTCTGGGTCGGTTTTTTGGCGCTTTTTGGTATTGCGACCGATGATGGTGTTATTATTTCAACCTATCTCAAGCAGGTATTTGACCGCAAGAAACCGTCTACGATTTTTGCAGTGCGAGAAGCAACGGTCGAAGCTGGTAAACGTCGAATTCGTCCCGCTCTTATGACTGTGGCGACAACGATTCTTGCATTAATCCCGGTTTTGACTTCATCAGGGCGTGGAGCTGATGTGATGATCCCGATGGCAATTCCATCGTTTGGCGGTATGACGGTGGTTCTGGTGACTGTTTTTACGGTCCCGACTTTGTACTGCGCTCTTGCTGAAAAACGTTTAAAGAAAAAGAAGGTGCAGGAGTGAGCTTTCATCCATAACTTTTATCATCTTTTAGTGCATAAATAATAAAAACCGCGGGTGACTAATCACTCGCGGTTTTTTAAAGTGGAAAATAAAATTGCCCCAATTATTTTCCGCATTTTGGATTTGTACTAAAACTCAGCCATCTCTTTTTCATCAAGCGGAATCACTTCTTCAGCGCTGGCAC
>JAQBFG010000309.1:0-9088 GCA_032123495.1 Candidatus Zixiibacteriota bacterium
ATAATCTACATGTGATATGCTTTCTCTTCTTTTATTTGCGCCGCTAACGAGCATGGTAAGAGAATTAACAATCTGATTCAACTCTGTTGCCTGCGACGCCAACTCCTCATTGGCTGAGGATGATTCTTCGGCGCTCGCCAATTCAGCTGCACGCCATTGATCCAAACCCTGAACCGAATAAGGTCCGGTTTTGGGGTAATTCAAACCGACTTTGACGGTTCCTTCCGCCAAAACCGAGATAGCCATAATGGCTATTAAACTGCAAACAAAAAGGGCAATTTTAAGGGTCTTCATAGTAATTCTCCACTTTTCCAATGAGTGCGGGCGATAAGGCCCGCCCTCATTTGATTAACACAATCGAATCATATATTGATTCGATTTTAATTGCCTGTCGGCAATTAGAAATTCAATACAAACGAAGTTTGCGTTCTGAAACTTTTTGCTGTTTCGCCGCCGACATAATCTGTCTGCCACTGCGAAGCTTCCAGACCGATTGAAACATTTTCAATCAAGGTGTAATTTACGTTGCCATAGAAACAGCTATTCTTCGTCCGTCCACTGGTGATATCTTCATCTTTGACATCATCAAAGCCGTAGCCGACACCAAACTTGACGCTTGGTGACAGTTTGGCCCAGGCTGAGACCCAGCCGCCCTGTGCTGCTACGCCATCAATTGTACTTCCCTGAAGAATACCACCAAAATAACTGCCCATATTTGAGCCGGTAAAATATTCACCGGAGAATCCAAAACCCTGCGGCCAGGAAACCATCAAGTGACCAACAATTGCCGAACTTTCATAGGTTTGTGAATTGCCAAGGGTAGTTTCAGATTTTAGCTGTCCCCATAAACCGGAGACACCAGCACGGATAAACCCTTTACCAGCAAAGTTACGTTTGAAATCAAGACGACCCTGAAAAGAAGGAATACCGGCATCGGTACCGTCATCGGAGACATCATTAGTCTCGCCCAGGGAAAGTGTAAAGGTCGGGGTCAAGTCAGTACCGATAGTACGGAAAAAACCACCTGACATAGTAATGCTGGTTTGATCATTTGGTTTTGCAGTGTATGACATTGTAATCTGAGGACGTCTATATCCTATGTTACCGCAACCCCAGAGGACAGGGTAATTCAACGTTGAAGGGTTCAATGGGGAAATCAGATCCCATGTCTGACCGGCAAGAAGTGTAAACTGGCCTGATTGAATACTAAAATATGCATGGCGCAACATCAACATAGCTTTATTTTCGGCAACAGAGGCACCGTAAAGATCAAATTCAAGCTGGCCCTTAACAACGGCGTTGCTATAACCATTGCCAGTCGCCTTAAACCCTAAGCGAGTTTGGTTGGCGGTCATGTTAAATTGATCATCATTTTTGTCATAAGCAGGTTGGGGAACCCACATAACAAAATTGCCATGACTGGTCAGATTCTGGTCATACGATCCGTCTAATTTGAAATAGCCATACCAATCAATATCAAGTGTCGGCTTCTCGCCGGCAAATGCCATAGCTCCGGCAAAAAGCACAAAGCTTAATAAAAATATCGAAATTAAGAGTCCCTTTTTCATAATAAATCTCCCACCATTTTTTTCCATTAATTTCTTCCCTACTGTACTTGCCCCATTGGCTACTTAAAGCCTGTGGTGATGTACCTCCTTTATTTTTTGATTAGTGTTTAACATAATTATTACTAATTTATTTTTTACTCAAATCTTCCAACATGGCGACATCAGTTGAAGTTAACACCTCGTCAATATCCAATAATATTTTGACTTCATCTTTTACTTTGCCGATTCCAAGTATAAAATGGGTATTTACATTTGTTCCAAAAGCCGGCGCATCTTCGATCTCATCTTCCTTGATATCCAGCACTTCAGAAACGGCATCAACAATTATCCCCATCATCACCGCTTTACCACCCAAAGTGACTTCAACCACAATAACGCAGGTCTCTTCGGTATCTTCGATAGTACCCATTTCGAATTTTTTCTTTAAATCCAGAACCGGAATAACTGAGCCCCTCAGATTAATTATTCCACGAACAAAATCGGGCGTTTTAGGGACCGATGTAATATCCATCAACCCGATAATTTCTCTGACCTTTAATATCTCCAGACCATACTCTTCATTGTCAAGTCTGAAAGTCAGATACTTCCCTGATCTACTTACTGTAGTCTCTGACCCTGTGGTTCCGCTATCAACTGTTAGTTCTGCCGTTTGTGTCATTTCCTGTTCCCCTCTTCCCTATTAATTATCAATACATAGTTCTATTTTCAGGCCTATCATCAGGCGTCTATTAATTCCGTTTCAATTTCATCAGCCAAAAACTTTTCCTCGTTTTCGCCGTTAGCTTCTTGAATTTTTGCCAATTCCGGTTTTTCCAAAGCCGCTTCTTCCGACAAATCCACCGATTTTCTATTAACTCTATTTGCAGTATGTTGATTCTGGAACAATTCATCGGCAACCATTTCAGATAGTCCTATAACTCCACCAACATCAATGATCAACCCGATGTTGCCATCAGAGAGAATGGCACCACCGGAAATCCATTTTTGTTCAGAAAAGGTGGAACCAAGGCTCTTAATTACCGTTTGCCTCTGTCCCAGAAGTTTATCAACAACAATTCCAAGTCGACTGACACCATCTTCAACAACAACAACCGTATTTTCAGAATTATCAATTTCACCGCTTGACAGTCCAAAAATACGTCTGATACGCAATAGTGGAAGCATCTCCCCGCGCAGATTTATCAATTCATCACGACCGGCAATGGTTGTGATCATATCGGGTGTAAGTGAAAGTGATTCTACGACCGAAAGAGTTGGGATAATAAATTTTTCATCGGCAATACTAACCAGCATTCCCTCAATAATCGCAAGCGTCAGCGGCAGTTTCATAGAAAATTTTGTACCCTTACCAAGTTCGGATTCAATGTCAAGATGTCCGCGCATCGCATCAATGTTCTTTTTGACCACATCCATGCCAACTCCGCGACCAGAGATATCGGTAATCTTGGCGGCGGTTGAAAATCCGGGCTGGAAGATCATCTTGAAAATCTCCTGTTCGGTCAGCTCTTTGCCAGGTTCTATCAGTTTCTTTTCAATCGCCTTGGCCAAAATTTTGTCCTTATCCAGTCCCTTTCCATCATCTTCAATATCAAAATATACTTTGCCGCCTTTATGATAGGCCTTCAAAGTGACAGTACCTGTTTCAGGCTTACCGACCGCCGTTCTATCGGATGGTTTTTCAACGCCATGATCCATAGCGTTGCGGATCATATGCATAAGTGGATCACCTATCAGTTCAATAATGCTCCGATCGACTTCGGTATCTTCTCCAAACAGCTGCAAATCGACTTTTTTGCCCGATTTTCTGGTCATGTCTCGCACCGCCCGGGCCAATTTCTGGAATGTACCCTTAACCGGGAGCAGACGCATCGACATGCCCATCTCCTGAAGTTCTCTTGTAATTTTATTGAGATGACCAATATTTCTGATTACTTTCTGCGACACCTGAGAAATAATCTCTTCATCCTGACCAACCATTGACTCAGCAATTACCAGCTCACCGATGGTATCAATCATTCGATCCAGTCGTTCGGTGTCAATTTTTACCATTTCCTTGACGGCAGTACTGCCAACAACCTTATCCTGTTTGCTTCTTTGCTGCTGCCGTAGAACCTGGGCCACTGCCTTGGCCGGAACAATATTTTGCTTTACCAGAGTCTCGCCCAGCTTTTCATTTGGGTTTTCTCTGTTTTCAATTGCAGCATCGATCTGGCTCTGTGAAACAATACCGGAATCAATAAGTCTGTCGCCAATCCGGTCTCCAGTTGCCTCTGGTGGAGCATCACTCGGGTTTTTCAGAATGTTGCGAAGGGTCAATAACACCGATGAAACGGCAGCACGGCCATCAAACGGCGAACCAGTTGAAAGAGCTTCTTCGGTCCCCTGAAGTAGTTGCCTTAAAGTGTCAATTGAATCAAAAACGATATCAGCAATAGAGCCTTCAATACTGACTGTTCCTTTACGTCCCAGATCAAGCAGGGTTTCGCATTCGTGAGAGACAGTCATGATCGGTTTTAAATCTAAAAATCCGGCAGCCCCTTTGATCGTGTGGAAACTTCTAAAAATCGCATTTATTTTATCATCTTTATCATCACCAGTCTCCAAATCCATTAGCATCTGCTCGGCGGTAGTGCAATGTTCCCTCGCTTCATTGATAAAATCAGCGGTTAGCTCAGCATCGGCATCGCCTAATTCAATAAGATATGAATCCTCATCAATATCATCATCTTCTTCTGTCTTTGCTTCATTACTATCAATAGATGTTTTCTCAATGGGAGATTGATCGCCTTTTATTCCCGTTTCCGCATTGATACCAAGTTCGGCAGGAAATGTTACTTCTGATTCGTCGCGGTTATCACGTATCAAAGCTTGTAATGTAACAATAGAATCATTGAGAATTTTCAACGCCTCCGCTTTATCATCAACATCGCTTAGTACAATCTTTTCCACCAGATCAGCACAGGCCTTAATTCCTTCCAATGCCAAAGTTGACTTAATACCTTTACATCCCTTAAGTTGAATGAAGTTTTCATGAATACTGGCTAACGCCGGTAAATCATCGGCTTCAACCATTATTAATTCAGCTGCGATCTTTTCAATAGTCTTCTCTGCTTTAGCCATTTATACCACTCTTTTTGCCAAATATTTTTGCTCATAGCCCCTTTGTTTATTAATCGGAATACCCATTAGTCCTTCGCAGTTATAATTGGTTGGATCGATTCCTAATAACTATAGGATATCCCACTTAACATTAGGTCGACTAACAATGCCTTGCCTTTAGTTGTAGGCAAAAGAGATGAATATATTGTATAAATTATTAACAGTAAAAAACGCGGGATTAGGATGTTGTTTGTTTCAGCATGAAACACATATATCAGTTTTTTACTAAAATTGGATCTGCCCCGCAAGACAACCGACAATTATTTTTTTATCTGGTTTATTAATATTTATCCAAATGTTTTCGCGGTAATTTCTTATATTGGTACCCAACATTTTAAACGAGTAAATAGATTTGGATAAAAAGAACCGGGAAGATCTGGACAAACGACTGCAGAAGTTCGCCGTCAAAGGGCAAGAGAAGCTGGTTGGGCAACTCCGCCAGATGCTAAATTCTAATCAGGATAAAACACCTGCCAATAATCCTGAATCGGAAGGACCTTCGCCCACAAAGATTGACGGCCAAACTCAACTAATAACTTTAATGGATTCTTTCAGAGAAAAGATCGAAATTAATAATCAATCAAAAGAAAAATCAGAGAATATATTTTTAGAAATTCTCTGGAAGCCGCAGATATATACGGATAAAAATAATCCTGCCAATCTGGAGAAGACTCAGCAAAAAATCGCAAATAGTTTTACTGACAGCTCAGACTTTTCGTTTTTTATACCGGAAAGCGGCATTCTCTACGCCAGAAAAATAACAGATGAATCAAAAATAAATCGACCGGATATATTTGATCCAAAGGTCCAGTCAATAACTATTGCCGAATCTTTTATTTTCATGGGAAAGCTATATCAGAATCTTGGCCTAAATTTTCGTGATAGAATTGAAATTGTTTTCAGGTATAATGATGCGACCGATCTCGCCGTCGGCAGTGTCAGTCCTGAAACATTTTTACCGTCGGCAAACTATAAAGAAGAAAATCTCACTTTATATGTCGTTCGTGAACTGCATGAACTTCTTGGTCATGCTGCAGCCACTTCTGCTGAGATAATAATTGAACTACTGAAAAAACTAAGATATCAAGGTATTGTAAACAAAGATTTTTTCATTCATGCAATTTCAAAACATCTGGCAGGCAGATAAATTTAGACAGAGTTAAGAAATATAGTTGGAGGGAAAATGAAAAATATAATATTAATTATTATTTTAGCCTTACTGGCAACATCCGGGTTTGCCGCGGAATCAGACAGCCTGAATACAGATAAAACTAGCATAACACAATTATTGCCTCGAACATATTCAACGATAACTTTCAGCCCCGGCCTGAATATTAGAAGCGGTGCCGAAAGTATAATCGGTATTAACCATGGATTGGCAATTGCAAATGACCGAACAATTGGGACAAAATGGTTTTCAGAAAAAACTATCCCTGGCAAGGCAGGCGGCCTTGTCTGTCGTTTTTCGAAATATCTTTTTCTTGATATGCCGATAAATTATTTTTCTGAAGTTGTGGCTCATGAATATTTTGGGCATGGTGCCAGATACCGAGAATTGGACGTTAATAATATAGACTACGGCTTTGATGCTCCTCCACCTTATGGTGATGGTGGCGGTCATGCTTCGACGAATATTGAAGCCAACACCATAACTAAACATGAACTGATAGCAATTTACATTGGCGGTTTTGAGGTCCAGGAGAAGATAAACCGCAAGCTAAATCTCCGTTTTATGTCAAAAAAGGAAATTCATTATCAAGAGTCGATTTTGTACTTTGAATCTTTTAAGATAATGTTTGACTATGTCCAGAAAACCAATAATGATTTTTCCGACCGCAAGGATCCGGCCGAATATGTCAGATTATTAAATAGTAACGCCGGTATAACCAACCCCGATAGCTTTAAGATGGATCTTAAATACTTGAAGTCGCATTATTATATCAATTATGCCAATCCGTTTCTTTTGTATTCCGTTTATTCTGTGTTCAAAACATATTTTTGGGATGGTAACAGTGCAACATCGGTACCGATGATCCATACCAAAAACTTTGATTATCTTCCTTCTTTACGCGCGACTTTCACTCCTTTTGGATTGGAATATCATCTTGAAAACTATTTTCGCTTTAAAGGAAAAACAGCTTTGATTGATATCAGACTGGGCGATCAGAAATTTTTTAATTCCTGGGGCGGTCTTGGTATTCTGGTTCAAAATTTTTACGAACATAAGCGTTATGCCCTTGATGTTGACCTGAATCTGTGGAAACAACCGGGAATAGAAATCGGCCGAGAAAATGCAACGCTAAAGGGAGACGGAGTCGGCGCTTCGCTTTCGCTGAGAGGACACTACGATTTTTCAGACAGTTCACATCCGATTTCGATATTTGTTGAACTGGGATACAAATCTGCCGGATTCATCGAGGGTTTTGATTTGGATGCCTCTCCAATAATTCTCTTTGGATTTGGATATAGAAATTAGTTCTTTTACAAAAACAATAATATTACGTATAATCTGTTTAATTATATAATTAGCTTATAAAAATATAGTGAGGTTTAATATGCGACTTCAAAAATCAATTGTATCATTGGTCATTATTTCTCTGTTATTGCTCTCTTGCGCCACGGTGCCGGTGACCGGCCGCCAGCAACTGACATTGGTGCCGACGTCGAGTCTTAATTCGTTAAGTTTTCAGCAGTATTCGGAATTTATGAAAACTCATAAATTAAGCAACGACGCGCAAGCTACCGCAATGGTTAAAAATGCCGGTAATAAGATCAAAGATGCGGTTAAAAAATATCTGACCCAGATTGGCTCGGCCTCTTCCCTCCAGGGTTATGAGTGGGAATTTAGTTTGGTCGAAGATTCTCTCGTTAATGCCTGGTGTATGCCGGGCGGCAAAGTTGTTGTCTATACCGGGATTTTACCGATTGCTCAGAATGAAACCGGGTTAGCGGTTGTGATGGGACATGAGATCGCACATGCCATCGCTAATCATGGCAACGAACGGATGACCCAGGGAATGCTGGCCAACCTCGGCTCGGTTGCCCTATCCGAGGCGCTAAAAAACAAACCAGAAGAAACCAAGGCGATCTTTCAAACCGCTTTTGGCGTCGGCGTCCAGCTTGGGGCGCTTCTTCCCTACAGCCGTTTGCATGAAACGGAGGCTGATCATATGGGTCTGATTTTTATGGCGATGGCCGGGTACAATCCGGATGATGCGGTCGGCTTCTGGCAGCGGATGGCCTCGTTAAAGCAGGGCAGCGGCCCGCCGGAGTTTTTGAGTACTCATCCGTCTGACAACAAACGAATTCAAAAAATCAAAGAACTTCTCCCGGAAGCAAGAAAATATTATCAGGCTCCATAACAGTACCCCGGTCAATCTGAAGATTAACCGAGCACAATAGATAGTTGTTATGCTGCCTGATAGGTATGAATATCTCTTTGCGGGAACGGGATACTCACGCTTTGTTCATCAAAAGTCATTTTCACTTTTTCGGTGACACCAAAGTAGACAGCCTAGTAATCGGCCACATTAACGTACGGCCTGACCACAAAATTAACTGAACTGTCCCCCAGTTCACTGACCGCAACAGTATATGCCGGATCCTTGAGAACACGCGGGTCATCCTGTAAAATCTTTTCCAAAATTTCTTTCGCCTTGGGAATATTATCACCATATGAGATACCAAAAACCATATCAACTCGTAACATTCCCTCGGCTGAATAATTCACTATGGTATCACCGGTAACTTTGCTGTTCGGTATAATTACGCGCTTATTATCAAGCGTTCTTAAAATTGTATTGAAGATATGAATTTCTTTAACAACACCCAGGGTTCCGCCTGCTTCGACCAACTCTCCCCGTTTAAGTGGTCTAAAGATAATTAGCATCACACCCGAGGCAAAATTAGAAAGTGATCCCTGCAGAGCAAAACCGATCGCTAATCCGGCGGCGCCTATAATAGCAATAAATGAAGCGGTCTGAACTCCAAGCGTATTTAAGGCAGCGATAA
The DNA here is from genome assembly GCA_032123495.1 of Candidatus Zixiibacteriota bacterium. GTDB lineage: Bacteria > Zixibacteria > MSB-5A5 > GN15 > PGXB01 > JAAERC01. The sequence goes on from JAQBFG010000309.1 coordinate 8,739, forward strand.
CAACAAAAGCCAATAAGGCAATTCTTGTTAAACTGACCAGAAAGCGGGTTAAGGTTTCATCGGTTTTGGCCTTTATTAATACTCGCTTAACAACTTTGGCAACAAGTCCGATGGCGATGCGCCCAAGAATCAAAATGACGATGGCACCTATTACTTTGGTGCCATACATCGCCCCCCATTCGACTAATTTGTCCAGAATGTTTTCCATCATAACATCCTCCTTTTTTAAAATGATTTGAAATTTCCTGCTTTTAAAATATGAAACCAGTATCAATTGTGTCAACAATATAATAAAACCGGCAGATAGGTAAATCTGCCGGCGAAAATTTAATAGAGATGAATCGTTATGC
>JAQBFG010000310.1:0-14271 GCA_032123495.1 Candidatus Zixiibacteriota bacterium
AGATAAAAAAAGTTATCATTCTTCTATTTCTTTCCGGACAAAAATGCCTTCTGTTTTTAAGGCATATCCCCACCATAAGATGTAATCATGGGGAATATTTATAAATGTAAGACCATTGGAATCGGGCCATTTAAAATCATAAATTCGTATACAATTGTTGCTGAGATATTCAAAACCATAATCCTGAATTATGCTATCACCAATATTAAATCGAATAGTATCGCCAACTAACAAACACTGCCCATTATATTGATTTACCAGGATTGTATCATCGCGAAATATTTCAATTTGAAATACTATACGCCCCATATGCATATACAAAACTGACTTCATTGGAATTGGATCCTGATCGCCATCAGTTTCAAAACTCGATAATTTGTCTGGGAAATATACTGAATCCACCAATAGTAATGAATCATGCGGAAATGCCAGTGGAGATAAGGCCATATATTCTTCAACCCATAAGTAATTGCCGCCATCTGGCGGATCAACAACAATATCTTTTCTTTCACATCCAAAACCCGTGAAAATAGATATAATTCCGGCAATTAAAAATAATAGAATATGCTTAAAATATCTCATTTTGACCCCACCCAATTATATATCAATATAACGTATAAAAGCTGTGTTTGTCAAAAATTATTTGGTTAAAAATTCATTTTTCTTTTCCCTTTAATAATTTATTTCAATTGTTATATTCCCAACTATGAAAGATATGTTCAAAATTATTAAAGAAAATATCGCCGAAAACGGAATGATAAAAAAAAGCGATAAGATACTGGTATCTTTCTCCGGCGGGCCGGACTCGACAGCATTGTTATATTGCCTCAATAAAATATATAGAGGAAAAGTAGGTCCGGTTCCGATACGCGCCAGCGCGGAGAAACTCGACATAGATAAATACTGTCGGGTTTTTCGTTTCGCCCGCTCTCGCGGGACAAACTCAGAACCCGACCTACAGGCTTGCTATATTAATCATAATATCAGGCCGAATGCTGTTAAGAAAGAGATCAAATTCTGCCGCGAGTTTTGTGAAAAGCTAAATATTCCATTTATTGTTGCCGAAGCTGATATCCCTCAAATCGCCAAAGAGCAGAAACTTTCTATTGAAGAAGCAGGACGAAATTATCGTAAGAGTATTTTACAAAAAATCGCTCACGACGAAAAATGTAACAAAATCGCTCTTGGGCATCATTTGGATGATACAATCGAGACGATTTTATTCCGTCTTTTCCGCGGCACCGGCCCGGGAGGACTTAACCCGATCAAGCCAATTTCAGGTATATTTATCCGCCCTCTTTATAATATCCCCAAAAGTGATATTATCACTTTTCTTAATAGGAATAAAATTAAATATCAAATTGATAAGTCAAATTTTGACCCTGATTTCAGCCGCAATTATATCAGAAATAAAATTATTCCAGTTATCGAAAAACATTTTGGCCCAAAATATAAAGGCTCAATAGATAGATTCAGTCGGATTCTGACCGATGAAGATACATTCCTTAGGAGTTTGGCGGAGAAAGAGACAAAAAAACTTTGCACTATCACGCCTGGCGGCAAAATTATTGTTGATTTGAAAAAAATCTCCGTATATGATACTTGTGTCAGACGGCGGATAATAAAACTGCTTCTGGAAAAATTTTATAGACACCCCGGCGCAGGCAGTTTTGATCAGGTAGAGCAGGTAAACGATCTGATTGAGGGTCGTCAAAAAGCGGTAGATTTGGGCAAGGAGTTGAGAGTTATTGCCGACAGAAACAAGCTTATACTCTCAGGTGCCAATGTAACATTAGAGAGGCAATATTTAGCGATACGGGATATAGTTGAACTGCCAATGATAAGCGCCGCAATAAAAACCGGCCAAGTCGGAATAAAATCGGCGAGTAAGAAGAAGCTAAAAGGTGGTTGGAAAATTAATATCGATTTTGACAAAATAGCGGAACCATTGGAAATAAGGGGTATCAGATCGGGAGATAAATTCAGGCCATTGGGGCTTGGCGGAACCAAAAAAATCGGAGATTATTTAACAGATAAAAAGCAGTCTCGGCACATTCGGGACGAAGTTGTGGTTATAAGGGATATAAAGGGAATTATCTGGTTAGTTGGATATGAAATATCTGACCGGGTAAAAATTACTAATAAAACAAAAAAGGTGTTGGAAATTGAATTCATCAGAAGAAAAAACGAAACATGATACGCACAAATTTGAGCTGATTTATTCGCAGGACAAAATTGCCCAGCGGACCAAGGAGTTGGGAAGAGAGATATCCAAGGATTATAAGGATAAAGAGCCGATCCTGGTCGGTGTCCTCAAAGGCTGTATCCTGTTTTTTGCCGATTTAATCAGAGAAATATCAGTCCCAATAGAACTTGAGTTTGTCAATGCCTCCAGTTATAATGGCGGCATCGATCCTGATGAGGATGTTATAATGAGCAGCGGGCCGAAAATTTCATTAACCGGTCGGCACATTCTTCTGGTTGAGGGGATTGTTGACTCCGGACATACGGCAGTCGAAATCATTAAAAAGATAAAACTTGAAGAACCGGCCTCGGTTGAGATGGTTTCCCTGCTAAACAAGCCGGAATGTCGAAAAATGCCTGTTAAGGTAAAATATATCGGTTTTGAAGCTGAAGATCACTTTTTAATCGGCTATGGACTTGATCAGGGACAAAAATACCGGAACCTTCCCTTCATTGGCAGGGTATTAAACAGTAACAAATAAAATATTTTCGCATCTTTTTGCCAATAATCTCTTATATTAGGATAAATAGGAGTTTTAGTATTAATGAGTTTAGATAAAGACAATAACAAGTTCTCGATGAATCGCCCCGGTCAGAAAGACAAAGGCGGCAAAGGTTCACCCGACGGGAAAGATTCTTTCAGTTGGAAAGGTCCGGTCAAATCACTTGGTTTCTGGGTCGTTATAATTTTAATTTCGATTTTTGCTTACAGCCTGTATACATCATCTGCCAAAGATTTCGCCGAAATCACTTACACCGAATTTTTGCAGCAGGTAGAAAATGGAAATGTTGTTTCGGTTACTTTTATTGACCGTATGATTGAAGGACAACTCGCGGCTGAAGCCGATTTCTTTTCAGGCAATGTTTCGGGGAAATTCAGCAAATTCAAAGCGATGATTCCTTTTGATGATAATAATTTCACTTTGATTAACCGCCTCGAAGAAAAAGGTATTGCAATCAAGGCTGAAACCGAGGGACCGAACTATTTTACGATATTGATTTCAATTGCTCCCTGGTTTTTATTGATATTTATCTGGCTCTTTTTCCTTCGCCAGATGCAGGGTGGCGGTGGCGGACCAAAAGGTCTCTTTTCATTTGGAAAAAGCCGCGCCAAACTTTCAACCGACGAACGCCCCAAAGTTACTTTTAATGATGTTGCCGGAGTTGATGAAGCAAAAGAAGAACTGGGTGAAATTATCGAATTTTTAAAGGAGCCCAGCAAGTTTCAAAAATTAGGCGGTAAAATCCCCAAAGGTGCGCTCCTTTTGGGACCCCCCGGTTCAGGTAAAACCCTTTTGGCGCGAGCGGTTGCCGGTGAAGCCGATGTTCCATTTTTCTCGATGTCTGGTTCTGATTTTGTCGAGATGTTTGTTGGTGTCGGTGCCAGCCGTGTTCGTGACCTGTTTGAACAGGGCAAGAAAAATGCACCATGCATAATTTTTATAGATGAGATCGATGCTGTTGGTCGCCATCGTGGCGCCGGTATGGGCGGCGGTCATGACGAACGTGAACAGACCCTTAATCAGCTTTTGGTCGAAATGGATGGTTTTGAATCTAATGACGGCGTTATTCTTGTTGCCGCCACTAACCGTCCCGATATTCTTGATCCGGCTCTGATGCGCCCCGGTCGTTTTGACCGTCAGATCGTGGTCGATTCTCCCGATGTCAGAGGTCGTGAAGGAGTTTTGAGAGTTCATACAAAAAAGGTTAAACTTGGTGATGATATTGATCTTGAAGTATTAGCCCGCGGCACACCTGGTTTATCCGGTGCCGATCTGGCCAATATGGTTAATGAGGCGGCGCTCCTGGCGGCGCGCAAAGATGCCGATGCGGTTCGGATGATCGATTTTGAGGAAGCTAAAGATAAGGTAATGATGGGCGCAGCCCGGCATTCGATGGTTATTTCCGACGATGAGAAAAATATGATTGCATACCATGAGGCGGGACACGCCTTGGTGGCCAAATATTTGCCTGATGCTGATCCGGTTCATAAGGTAACAATTATTCCACGTGGATTGTCGCTTGGGGTGACTTATTATCTGCCGGTCGATGAACGTAAAACCGCTTCAAAAAGTAAACTCGAAACAATGCTGGTTTATGCAATGGGTGGACGAGTCGCCGAAAGAGTCGTTTTTAATATGCTTTCGACCGGCGGATCTAACGATCTGCAAAAAGCAACTGACATTGCACAAAAAATGGTCTGTCGGTGGGGAATGTCGGACAGGCTTGGACCACTGGTTTACGGCCGTCGTGATGAACAGATTTTTCTTGGGAAAGAATTTGCGCATCAGCGCGATTACTCCGAAGATACGGCCAAGGTAATTGATGAGGAAGTTCGGGCGATTGTTGAGAAAGCGGAAAAAATCGCCACTGAGATTCTCACCAAAAACCGCGGTAATCTTGACAAACTCGCTGCCGCTTTATTGGAGAAAGAAGTTCTCGACGGAAGTCAAATCGATGCTATAATTAATGGTACCGATTCCGATGAGGTTCCAAAAGAAGAACCGGCGCCAAAGGTTGATGGATAAAGATAAAATCATCAGGGGTGTCCAGCTGATTTTAGATGGGATCGGCGAGGATCCCAATCGTGAGGGACTGAAACGAACGCCCGAACGGGTCTTTGAATTCTATAAAGAATTTTTAAGCGGAATTAAAAGTAAACCGGAAAAAGCTCTTAAGCTATACACAACACCCAATAAAGACGAACTGATTATTGTCAAAGATATTTCTTTTTATTCGATGTGCGAACATCATCTTCTCCCCTTCTTTGGTAAGGTGCATATCGCTTATATTCCACAGGAAAATAAAATCACCGGTTTTTCCAATCTCGTGAAGATCGTTGAAACACTGGCGCATCGTCCGACCGTGCAGGAAGAGTTGACCTCTAGCATTGCCGATACGATGATAAAAGTAATTGAACCAAAAGGTCTGCTGGTTATAATCGAGGCGGAGCATCTTTGTTTGACGATGATCGGTGTCAAAAATACCGGATCTAATACGGTAACTTCGGCAGTCCGCGGTATCTTGCGCAAACAAGCGACCCGCGCCGAAGCAATGTCATTGATAAATAAGTAGAATTCCTGATTTAGTTTTTATCACCATTGAAATACTAATAGCGAACCCACCGCAAGCAGTGGGCTACCTTTGGAAATAATAACCAGGTGCGTGGAACACCTGAGCTACAAGGCTTTTAGAATATCGACCCGCCGCCGAAATCAATAGTGAATAATAGGGTCATCATCGCCGCAAAAACCAAGAAGACAATTACTATCAGGCTCATCGCCGAACTTGATAATTTTTCCGAATTTGAACTCTTAGACATAAATTCCTCTGTTTTTCTTCTTCTAATATTTATCCTTCATTAGAATAGACGAGGAAATAGGATTAAGGTTGCAGATATTGAAATATTTTACAAATTCCCATCTACTGTTGCTGTCTGGGCTGGTTGTTCAATAAACAGTTTTATCGTATCTTTATTTAACAGCACCCAGAGGCTGTATATACCAACTGCTGTTCCAATTGGGAAAATAATCAGGTCGATAAAACTTATTATAATAACCAGTATTCGTGACCACTCTTTGAATTTGAGCAGAAAAATACCACCAATAATACTTGGAACCGCGGTTAGAATACCAAAAACAATTATTATGGGGGCGATTATGGTAAGAATCTCGACTACATCCCGATCATGAGACGATAATCCTATGCCCCATAACAGCAAAGCAACAGCAAACATCACCAGCATCCAGACAATGCTCAGGCCAATCTGGAGCCAAGCCACCGCTATAACATGTTGTTTCATCTATTTTTCCCCTTTCACTTTTCGCCTTAATTATATATTCAAATACGGTATAACAGCGTCAGAGTTTCATATTTGAAATATCTGATTACTATTGACTCGGAAGTTTAGAATATTTTACATTGTTTTTATATCTGCAAGACTGAAACATATAATATAAAGGAACATAAATTTAATAAATGGATAAACAATTAATTCTTCAGACAGAGCGACTAAGGCTTCGGCCATTTTCACTTGACGATGCTCTAAACGTACAAAAGCTGGCCGGTGATAAAAATATAGCACAAACGACGCTTCTAATTCCGCATCCATACAAAGATGGTGATGCCGAAATATGGATCAATACACATAAGCCGATGTTGGGAAAAGGCAAGTCTGTCACTTATGCAATAGTTGTAAAAAATACTGATGATCTGATTGGTGCTATCGGTTTGACTTTATCACAAGAATATGACCATGCCGAGATGGGGTATTGGATCGGCGCCCCGTTTTGGGGTAAGGGATATTGTACCGAAGCGGCGCGGGGGATTCTTAAATATGGATTTGAGGAACTGAAGCTTAATCGTATCTTTGCGCATCATATGACGAACAATCCGGCTTCGGGAAAAGTGATGGAAAAAATCGGGATGTTATATGAAGGATGCTGCCGCCAGCATGTCAAAAGATGGGGCGAGTATCATGATATAAAACTATACGGAATATTAAAGTCTGATTATGAGGGATAAAATATCAGAAATTAATTAGCGCAAAACTAAATAATCGGGAGGGTATTATATCTGGGGTTATATATGTCTGATTCAAAACATCTTTTTATTGGGATATTACTTGGTGCCGTTATATTATTGACAGCATTGTACGTTGTACCTTCAATCGGTTTTATATCTAAGATAACAGAAAACTCACTAATTGGCTCTGGTGATATAACTCAATTCAGTTTATTGGTTATATCATTGATACTTGCTTACTATCTAAGCGGTAAGAAATTGCATTCTTATGGCTTCAAATCCACTGCGATCAAAAATCTGGCTAGGCCAATTCTTGTCAGTATTCTCTCGGTAGTTCTCTTTTTTATTACGATAAATATTCTTATGGCTATAACAGGTCTTAATCCAGATGAATTGGGCGGCTCAGGATTAACAGATAAGTCGGGCGACTCAGGATTAAACAAATCAATTCCCAATTTTTTAATAACGGTTGCTCTTTTTGCCAGTATTTGCGAAGAAATCTTTTACCGGGGATTAATTTATAGCTTTCTTGAACCATTGAAGAAATATAGCTTTAGATTTTTCAAATCATATATTAGTCTGCCGGTGACAATCTGTGGTTTGATGTTTGGTCTGGGCCATTTATGTCTGCTTGGCAAAATGCACTATGTGGTTGTTATTGGAATTATTATTTCGGCAACATTATTGGGTTTCATTGCCGGATATTATCGTGAAAAAAGCGGGAGTATTCTGCCAGCTATTGCCGCTCATATAACATTTAATTTGGTCGCTTTTGGAATTCCGACAATTATGAAATCAGCTATGGAGTAGGTGGCTCAATCAAAGTCATATTTTTTGATTGCAGTTCAATATCAATAGCCGACTTTTTCAGATTAAAACGGATTGTCGATGATTTTTCATCCCGGTAATATTTTTCGGGGGAAAAAGCAGCAACATATTTGGCCTCCAGGCTGTTGGTCAAATAATTATATAAACCAACTTCGTTGACATCAAATTTTATTCCATACTCATATCCTGAATATTCGTGGTTTGGAAACTGTTCTGAAAACAGGTTGCTTCGGTATGTTGCTGAGACCGGATGACGTTGAAAATTGATCAATATCAGACCGGCCGGCACGACGATGTCTGATTGAACAATAAATTCGTAAGTATCATCTGTTTCATAAACAGTTATTGATGTATTTTCGCCAATTAGCATTGATATAAACTCACCGCCTCCACTTGTACCAGGTTTTAGATCATTAAATTCAAATTGCTTTAAATAATTTAAAAAATCGCTATTTATAGTAAGCCAATTGGTTTCACATGTTTGTTCAATAATATTAACTATTTCGATGTTAGTGAGACCTGCAATTTTATCTGTGGAACCTGATAAAAGCATATAAATTTTCTTATAACAATCCATGCCATAATTGGCAATTAACATCTTGGATAAAACACCTGAAACAGGGTATGATATATCAGGTATAATTTTATTGAATCCTGCCAATGTTAATAAATCATCAAGTTTACATATTTTTTCAGAAATAATAATCGGACTAAGTTGCATCACAACCTCTGGGCTTTTTCCCCAACGACCGCCAAGAGCTACAGCCAAACCTTCCTGTAAAACGGGCAAAGTATATAACGGCAGTTCTTCCAAAGAATAGTTTATTAGCAGATGAACCAACTCATGAGGATGCGGCAGGTGACGTGATATAATCGCATCGAATTGAAGATTTGAAACGCCATTGACATCATAACCGGTTAGTAAAATCATTTCTTCTTTGTTACATAAGAAGTAATCAATTTTATTTGACTCTAATTTCTTCATTTTGTCCAAAGGGATTTTTAATAAGTCTCCGATTTTTTCAATATATTGATCAACGTCATTCAGAGCATAAGTATTTGTTAAAGTAGAGTCGGAAAATAAAACATTAGTGTAATCGGTTTGAATAGATTTCCAATTTTTTGTAAATAGATAAATCGGGGATGATATAAGCCACTTATTATTGGCTGAGATCAGATAATAGTTAAAATCGATGGATTCATTGGCAGTAGTCAATTGTATGGTAACTACCGAATATTCAGTAAACTCCTTTGTTTTTTTAATAGTAATTGACATTTTTCCTGCGCGTATAAAATCGAGGTAGATTAACAATGGCGAATCGGTATCATATTTAATATTTAAATAGCTGTATTTTATTCCAAGACGATTTGATTTTTTTATCTCATGAGGCGACCAATAATTTTCTGCCCGTTTCCAATCACCGGCGACAACAGCATCAATATAATTTTCAACAACATTTTCTGGCTTTTTAATTTCGGCAAGAGTCGGAATCTTACATAATAAAAAAATCAGAACTGAGGTGACAGAAATAAAATAGTATCTGAACATATTGAATCATCCAAAAAATAATCAAAGATTTAGGCTTTAGATTCTTTTACGGGTGAGTTAATTTGTAGTTCCCTAATAACATCAAGATCGGATATAAAAAAAGGGGGAGCGACATTTCGCTCCCCAAAATTGAACTAAATCATAAATAATCTACCAGGTCGGGCATTCCGGATCCGGACCACTCTTATATTTAAAATTGAGAAGATAAACAATATCAAGAATATTTAGAAGCCCATCATGATTAACATCCATTCTGTCTTCCGGCGTCGGGCCAAAGTCCCCTTTATATTTGAAATTGATAAGATAAACAATATCAAGAATATTTACATTCAAGTCACTATCGAAATCGCCACATATGTAATCACAAATATTCCCGATACCATCTTCGTCAAAATCTTCCTGCCAGGGATTTACATGAATTGGGCAATTATCGCAGACATCACCAACATTATCTCCATCGCCATCAGCCTGATCTACATTTGCATCGTCAACACAATTATCGCAATGGTCACCTACTTCGTCGCCGTCGGCATCGGTCTGCGTAGGATTGAACAATCCGAGACAATTATCACAGGCGTCTCCAAAACCGTCACCATCTTCATCTTCCTGTAAATCATTATAGTCATTGGGGCAGTTATCACAAAAATCATAGTAACCGTCAGCATCGGAATCGGCATAATTCAGCGCATTATTGGCATTAATGAGGCCATGTCCATAATAAATGTCGTATCCGGCGGCGCCATAATCAACGGCGGTGCACTGCAATATTTCGCCCACTTCCACAGAAGTAAGCGATGGGTCGGATGATAGAAGCAGAGCAGCAACGCCAGCCGCGTAAGGCGATGAAAACGATGTTCCTTGTACATAAGTATAATCGCCGGACGAATAGCCATCAGCGCCGGTCCGGTCGGTTGTATAAACAGATACACCAGGTGCGGTCATACTCAACCCTGCGCCCCAACTGGAAAAACCGGCCAAGGTGCCATAATAATTTATTGCGGAAATTGAATGGACATTTTCCAAAGAAGAAGGATACCCCAGAACAGCAACGGCATCATTACCAGCCGAGGCAAAATGAACCATGCCGGTATTATAGGTCGAGGTATATGCAGCTTTTATGGTCGGATCGGGAGAACCGTAGGAATTACTGTTATTGCTGACCCGGGCACCCTCGGTTCTGGCCCAGTATAGGGCATCGGCTGTCCAACTCATTTGGCCGGTCCAGGTTCCAAGATCACATGGGAAATTAGCAACACCAATTTTTGCAGCAAGGACCTTACAATCGGGGGCAATGCCAACCCCGCCAAGCGCGTTATTGATGATCCCGGTGACACATCCAGCCACTGCTGTCCCATGATTATCACAGGAATTTAGTGGATCTCCGCCGGTGCCATTACCAGTAAAATCGGCGCCCGGTAGCTGATTAATATCGGGGTGATCCTGTTCGGCTCCCGAATCCAAAATCACAATTTTAATATCGGAACTACCAGTAGTGATATCCCAAGCTTCGGGACCATCCATATCAGTATCAGCAACTCCGCCATATTGGCCGGTATTATGAATTCCCCAGCAGCTTCCAAAGCTGGGATCATTTGGAATCATATCAAAACGACCGGTAAACTGCATATCCGGCACCGCCCAAAGAATTCGTGGATCCTCGGCCAATTTATTGGCCGCCGCCAGCACGTCATAACCGTTTCGTGAATTTCCCCTTAATTTATAGGCTATTGGCATACCGCCAAAATTATTTTTAATAATACTCAATTCGGGAGCTAATGATTGCAGAATTGATTCTGATTCAGAAATGTATTCATCTTTAAAACCGACAATAATATCAGGCGTTACTGCCAGCCATCCAAAATAGACACCATGAAAAATCGGCGAGGCGAATTCAATCTCATCTGACTGAAGAAGAGCCTCAATCTTATCATAGGCCATCTTCTTATCAGTCAAACCGGAGACCAAACCTACTCTATGGTAATTTCTAATTCCGGTTGATTCGGTCCAGTCAACGGCAAGATCGGCGGTTTCAAAAACAGTGGAACGTTCAAATAACTGCTCAGTGGAGTTATAAGAAATCATTATCTGTTTGGTATCCAGCTCAATATCTATCTTCTCATCAAAATAATAATATGCACTAGGTGGGTCAACTTCTGCATAGAGCAAGGTTTGCCCTGAAAAGAGAGCAAATAAAATCAATAGTAATAATTGACTAGCGGTTTTTGGGATAATTAATCGATTCATTTTTTGTTCCTTTATATTATATACTCATAATAATCGGTTATTAAAATATTACGTTTATATAATTATATTTATTTGCTCATTTAAACTCATATTTTTATTCTCCATCCTCATGGACAAACCGGTTCCGGGCCACCTTTGTATTTATAGTTAATTAAATAAACAACATCGAGAATATTTATCCCCAGGTCACTATTAACGTCAGATGATTCCAGAGATATTGGTGCCGGACCAGCTTTATATTTATAGTTTATTAAATAAACAACATCGAGAATATTAACAGCGTTATCCAAAGGAAAATTTGCATTGCCACATAAATCAAAATCGCAATGTGACCCATGTCCCTTATGATCGGGATCTTCCTGAAATTGATTGGGTGTAATTGGGCAGTTATCACAGGCGTCCATAATTCCATCACCATCGGTATCAGTGTCATCGGGGCATGGCACAACAGTTCGATACAATGATCGGCCATGTGTTCCGGCAATCATAATTCTCGAAGGATTGGAATTAAAATCTATATCATGAACAGGTGCCATCGGCAGACCGCTGCCAAATGGCAGCCAGGTCGAGCCCATATCTTCGGTTATATAAACGCCAAAATCGGTTCCAATCCAGACAGTATTATTATCATGCGGATCAGGAATAACATCATGCACCGGTGAATCCGGCAAATCGCCCGAAATACTGACCCAATCGGCGCCATAATTGGTTGAACGATAAACATGCGGCATAGGCTCCGACCAATCATAACCAGAGATTGTTGCATAAACAACGGCATCATCACGAGGATCAGCGGTGACACGAGTTATCCAGCGATCTGGAATGGCAGTATTGATCTGGGTCCAATTGGTCCCGCCGTTTTGGGTCACCCAGATATTTCCATCATCAGTCCCGACATAAATTACATCATTGTTCTGATGTCCGACATCGATGGTGGTGATAGTTCCAAATGATGGATAGGTCGGATAAGGGCCACTGCTCAAATCACCACTGACGGGTGTCCAGTTATCGGCACCATCTTCTGTTTTATATAAATATTGTGAGCCGTAATACAAGACATTATGATCGCCGGGTGACATCGCAATCGGCGTATTCCAATTATGACGATCATTGTTATAGTCTATGCCATCCATCGCATAACCCCACCCAATTGTACCATTAGTAGATTTTAGTAAATAACCATTTTGGTATTCGGCATAGACAACATCTTCATCAGTATAATCGACTAAACAATAAAATCCGTCTCCGCCCAAAATATCTTCCCAACTGTTTAAGTTGGCTGGGGTCAGAGTACGCATACTGCCATTGTCCTGCGTTCCGCCATAGTAACGCGAGTAAGGATTAGATTCATCGATATGGATTGCATAAAACTGTGTATTCGGCATATTCGCCAGGTTGGACCATGAATCACTTTCCTTGGCTCGATAATTTACACCACCATCGCAACCTTCATAGGCAAAGTACTCACCCGGAAAAGAAGCATTAGGCAAAAGAGACAGGGCATGATGATCAACATGAATACCATCGCCATCCCAATACCAGGAGCTGCCACCATCATCGCTAATATATAATTGTACTCCCAGAGCATAAACTAAATTGGGATTACCCGGTGCAACCCGTATTTGACCGAAATACCATCCGAAACCACCAAACATACCATCAAGTGCGGCATCGTTAGTTTGGGTCCAGGTCAGACCAAGATCAGTGCTTTTATAAACGCCAAATAAATCATAACCATTCAAATCAATTATCGATGAGTAGACTGTGTTTGAAGAGGGATCAACGGTAATACCGATACGGCTGATATTTGATGCCTGGGCCGGATAATTGCCTGTTCCGGAAACCAATGTCCAATTATCTCCGAAATCTGTTGAACGATGTAGACCACTGGTAATGCCTCCAAGTCTGACATGATCACCTTTAAATCTTACTTTCTCCCACATACAGGCAAATACTGTTCCGGTCGATGGATGCAGCGCCAGATCGATACAACTGGTGGAATCAGAAACATAAAGTTTCTGCACCCAGGTAGCACCACCATCGTCAGAGCGATACAAACCTCGTTCTGAATTCAGGGCGCCAAAATGTTTGCCGCCGACCGCCGCATAAATTGTATCTGGGCGCAGCGGATCGACAACCAAACGGCCGATATGGTAGCTATTAGACAATCCGACATAAGTCCAGGTACCACCGCCGTCAATTGATTTATATATTCCATTGCCTTCATAGGTATCGGCGCCGCTATTTGCCTCACCGGTGCCGACATAGATAATATCAGTATTTTGGGGATTAAGAGCTATCGCACCAATTGGCAAGACACCAGCATCGTCAAAGATCGGAATCCAATTAGCGCCATTATCAACAGATTTAAAAACGCCGCCGGCAGCCGATGCAACATAAATGATCGGGGTTGCTACAGAATTGTCAACTGCAATATCGGTGATTCTTCCGGGGATATTGGAGGGACCAACTAACCCCCATATCTCACCACTGCGAGTTTTTAGCTTATTTATTGCAGTTGCTTCTTTGAGAGCCAGTAGTTGTTTTTCTCGAGGGATATCATCGTAGGGATAAGCACGCTGGCGATAAAACCAATCGCTTGGACGCTGATTGTAACTATTGAGGTTTTTTCCGCGGGGCAGGATACCATCATCTTTTAATTGTTTTGTCAACTCCTGGGAACTATAGGTACTATAATTTGTATTACCGGGCAAATCTACCCATAAAATTGCTATCAGAAGGATTAGGAAAACACCCGCGACATGAATAAATTGTTTCATCATGGACTCCAAAAAATCATTTCTGATTTTTATTCTTTATATTTGAGGGCAGCCTGGCTCAGCACCGCTTTTATATTTGTAATTAATCAGATAAACAATATC
>JAQBFG010000311.1:0-17106 GCA_032123495.1 Candidatus Zixiibacteriota bacterium
GTGCTCAAAATCTTCTTGATGCAATAGAAAAATCAAAAAACAGAAAACTGCCCAATATAATTGTGGCTCTCGGTATTTTTGGAGTCGGAGAAACGGCAGCATTAATACTAGCCGAATCTTTTGGAGAATTTGAAAAGCTTAAATCGGCCTCATTGGATGAACTGACCGAGATAAGCGGAATCGGTCCGATCATGGCAAAATCAATTATTGAATATTTTGCAAATCCCGGTAATTTGAAAATGATTGAAAATATGAAAACCGGCGGGTTTATATTTGCGTCATATAAAACTACCGCAAAATCGTCAAAATTGGCCGGTAAAATATTTGTGATAACCGGGACATTATCAAAACCTCGGGATTATTTTAAGAAAACAATTATAAACGCAGGCGGCAAAGTTACCAGCACTATATCAAAAAAGACAGATTATCTTCTCGCCGGTGAAAAAGCGGGCAGCAAACTTGAAAAAGCTACAAAACTTGGTGTCAACATCATTGACGAAAATGAAATAATGTTATTGCTCAAATAGATATACTGGCATCAAAATACCCCAATAAAAGGCCTATCTACACAGAAACTGCCCGACGTATCCGAATAAAAACCAATACTTAGTATGAGCTCATCATAATCTCCGGATAAATATGGTTCAACGATTTTAATGGTGTAATAGCCCGGAGTAACATCGCTAATTATGTAATTAAAATCATAATTACAGATACAATCACATCCGCCCATGATTTCTGTGGATTCTTTTTCCTCAATTGTAATCAGATTATATCCGGTATTAAAGTCTGCCCATAATGTATCGGGACAGCAGTTAAATATCGCATTGGTATGGACAAGAGTTAAAACACTATCACCGTCATAAGAAAAATTTATGCAGGCAGATGAATCCGATCCAACCTTACCGGCCTGAAACCCGCCACATCCGCTAATATCAATTACTTTCCCGACAGGATTGGAACTATTATCCCAAGGATAATTATTCCGTTCAACACTGATAAAACCGGTTGGATCAGCAACCAAATCAAACGTCAGCTCTAGTGGTAATTCTTCATCACCAACATAAATTTCTATGAATCTGATAGTATAGACTCCAGGCGTAATATTCTCAAATTCATACTCAATATTAAAAAGGCATAAACAAGAACAATATTCGCCGCTTTCGTTTTCATCAATTAATATCAGGCTATCATTAAAAGTTATTTCGGCCGATGGATAGGTACAGCAATTAAAACCTGCTCCAAAATGCGTAACAGATAGAATCCCTGCTTCGCTGTCATAATCATAACTCAAACCTGTACAACATGGTGGAACCACACTTGCTTTTGGCGTCGACAAGAATGAAATACATCCACTGGAATTAGTTAAGCTGCCACTTGGATTATTCTTTGGCTCAGTTGATTTACCGCATCCAATACCGACAATTTGAATTGCTAATACAAACAGAATACTAATAAGAAAAGCTGGCAATTGATAGTTTTCGTGTCTCTTTTTTCTACACATTTTAATACCCTCCAATATTTTTTGCCCAAATGGCAATTTTGTTTTGGCGATATAATGTCTTTAATACAAGTGGGGATAATTACTATCGGTCTTACCTTCTATACCTTATACGAATAAGATAATAGACTGTTCAATTTTTTGCAAAATAAAAGGCGGCAGATAAATCATCTACCACCTTTGAATATACTTTAATCTAAAATCAAAGTTTGTCGGCAACCGCGTTGGCAATATCGAGAGTACTCGATGAGCCACCCATATCATAGGTGCGAACCTTGGCTTCTTTGATCACCTCGGCAATAGCTGATTCTAGTTTCTTGGACATATCGATCTCGCCCAACCATTCCAGCATCAAAACGGTGGTCAAAAGCATCGCCATCGGATTCACTTTATACATACCGTTATACTTAGGTGCCGAACCATGGGTCGGCTCGAAAACGGCATAGTTATCTCCAATATTACCAGATGAGGCAAATCCAAGACCACCGACCAACTGCGCGCAAAGATCGGAAACTATATCACCAAACATATTGGTCGTCACAATAACCGAATAGTCAAGCGGATTTTTTACGAGCCACATACACATCGCATCGATGTTGGTCTCCCAGAGTTCAATATCAGGATAGTTTTTGGCCACTTCGCGAGCGGTCCGAATCATCAGTCCCGATGTTTCACGGATAACATTCGGCTTCTCAACTACCGTCACTGTCGGACGGCCGGTTTTCTTGGCATACTCGAAAGCATCAGTAATGATATTGCGACAGCCTGTGCGGGTATTGATTCGAAGCGAAATGGCGATATCTTTGCCATCATGCTTGTCAAACTTGCCCATTTTCGGATTGTGCTTTTTAATAGATTCTCTTAACTCATCCGGCAGCGGATGAAACTCAACGCCGGAATAAAGATCTTCGGTGTTTTCACGAAAAACAACCAGATCAATATTATCCTTGTAATTCAAAGGATTTCCCGGATACGCTTTACAGGGACGCAGATTGGTGCGCAGATTAAATTCCTGTCGCAACTGCACTATTGGAGACGAATAAATCTTTCCTTTTCCCTGCAATTCAGGAATCAATTCTGCCTCGGCCTCTTCCTTCGGTTTGGAAGTAATAGCGCCAAATAAGGCGCAATCGGTGTTGCGGAGAATTTCTTTGGTTCTCTCCGGAAGCGGGCTGGCTTCTTTACACCAAAATTCCCAGCCGATATCGGCAGGAACATATTCGGCATCAAGATTGAGCTTATCCAACACAATCCTGGCCGCCTCCATAACATCATTACCGACACCGTCACCCGGCATCCAGGCAATCTTATATTTAGCCATTGTTCTTTTTGAAACTCCTCTGATTAGAGTGAAAAGGTTAAACTGAAAATGTGAGATTCTCCCAGTTTATTTTTATAAGGTAAAAAAGCATAATCAATACGAATATTTCTTCTGATAAAACCGGCGCCGGCGGAAAAATCTTTGGTATCATATCCGGTTCTGTATCCTGCCCTCAGTACTAACAGATCTTTAATAAAGTATTCGCCCCCAAAATGGGTATACGTATTATTGTCAAAATGGACGATATCAAGAGCCGGTTTGAAATTTTTATATTTATAAGCTGCACCCAACCGCAGGGTCGTTGGAATATTACTTTCGACGCTATCAATTTGTATCTTAGTACCAATATTGAGAACAGACAGACCAATCGTTAATTCCGTAGAAGGTGTTACAATCAGACCTAAATCGGCGGCATAAGCATTATCACGATATGTGGAAATTTTCTCGAAAATCCATCCCAGAGAAAGTCCCGCAGTAATCTTTTCGCTTATCTTAAATGCCCCCGAAAATTTTAATGACAAATTTTGACTATCAAAAGTAAAATCGGGATCCTCTGACGCTGTCTGGCGCGCTTCAATATTGCTAATCTCTGCAAATCGTAAACCGACATTATAAACTATCGGACCTTTTTTGAATGATAGATATCCGCTTTCAAGTCTCCTGTTTTTCCAGTAGGTATCATGTCCAAATGATCCTGACACTGAATTTATTCCATAAATGGCAGCCGGGTTGCATGCGGCTGAATACGGTTCTGCCATATAAGCGGTATAAGCTCCACCCATACCTATCGGTCCGGCGCCTGTTTCCAGTAACAAAAAATTCACGCCTGACGCAGAATAAGCTGGCAGAGAAAAAAGTAAAATTAAAATAAAAGAAAATATTATTCGCATATTACAAAATTCTAAAATTTAAAATGAAAGCCGAAAAGATGATCACTACCCTCTTCCACTCTTGCGCCGGAAAAAGCGTAATCAAATTCCAGAATATTATTCTCTCCGAGATCAAATTGGTACCCAAGACCAGCAGTGATAATTCCGTCATCTAATCCGGTCCTAAGTGCAAATTTATTATTATATCTGTATTCTCCGCCGAACCTAACGGCGATCGCTCTTTTCTCCACTTTTTCCAAATCTAATGCCACCAGCAAGTTTCGCTGAAACGCTTTGAATGATAAACCGCCGGTAACAATATATGGAAATTTGTCAGCCGGGGCTGAACTCAGATTGGGGTTATCATTAGAACTATACTTATACTCGGCAGCAAGATTTTTAAAAACCAAACCAACTTTTATATCATTAATCGGCTTGGCCTCCATGGTTCCATATTCAAAAAGAGAATCAACAAATAACAGGGCACCAAGATTAATACTAATTGAAGATGCGCCATTATCATAAATTACATCAAAGTTTCTCTTGGTGGCGGTTCCCCCTGACGAAAAACCATCTTTTAATAAATATTGCAGTTTTGAGCCAAGACCCAAAAATGGAGTAAATTGTTTTGAAAATGTGATTGCAAAAATATGTTCGTTGGATGACATGGATGTCCCCATATTATCGCCATCGTTATTCCGTATATCAACACTTCCCGAACCGACATATTGCCAACTCAAACCAAGAGCCGATTTATTGCGGGTAGGCATAATAATAGAAACAAATCCCATTGATCGATCAAGTGTCATTGCCCGATAAGAACTTGTAAACACACTATGCCTGATAGCCGAAACCCCGGCGGGATTATAGAGCTGCCCAGCGGCATCATCTGAAATTGCGATATAAGCTCCACCCATCGCTGCTGGCCGCGGTTCGACCGACAACTTCATATATGCCCCGGCATACCCACCTGTTCCGACTTCGGCCAGAGACATCAAAGGCAAACAAAAAATAATCAAATAGATATAGAGTATTGTTTTTTTCATAATCTTCTATGGCATAATAGCCAATTTACCCCAATATATCTCTCCGGTTGAAAGAGAAATTTTAAAATAGTACATTCCAACTGCAACAATCTTGCCCCACTCATTTCTGCCATTCCACAAGTCACTGACAGAATAAGATCCAGCCGTCCTGGATTCAGAGTCGGTAACAGTTTTAACTAAATTCATGGCAAAATCAAATACTTCAATAGTTACATTCGCCGGCTCGGTAAGTATATAATTAAATTTCAGCAGCCTGCTATCATCATCTGCCATCCCTTCCTCAAATCCATAAGGAGAAAAGGGCACCGGATACGCGAAAACTCCCGAAACCGAATCTCTGTAAATTTTCCAGGTGTCAAGCCCCAGATAAAGATCCTCAAGATCAATTTTTGCCGCCCCTTGATCGGTTCCAATCCAAAGATCATTGCTCTCCACCATCACGCCATATACTGGCACATAATTTAAATTAAACGGCTCCTGATTGGAATAAGTGGCGACATTTCCTCTAATTTCCAAAGTGTCCCATGAAACACCATCATTGGATGAAAACAACAATCCGGCATCGGATGCGGCAAATACGTTTTGATTGTCAAAAGCGAAATTCCAAACCCGCGAGCCGATATATTTTTTCTCAACCGTATGGCCATCAAGTGAGATCGTCGTTAAACCATTGGCACCGGTATAAGCAGGACCAGGATGAGTTGACGCCCAAAGCTGCTGGCCGGTAACTTGAATCGCCATAGCGTTGGTAAAATCGCCAGTCAGGCTATCCGCGAAAGTATAATGGTTAACAGAAGAATAATGCTGAGGGTTTAGGTCTGATAAAAATATCTTCCACGACAGACTTCCTGCCGGTGAAATGGCGAGGCCATTCTCAGCCCCAAGGTAGATCGTATCATTTATAATTTCAATCGCATTAATATTCATATTGGCAAAATTGGCATACGATTGGTCGGTACTGTCGCTAATTACATTACCGGGAACAATTAACCAACCTACCCGATCAGCAGAAATAGTAATATTATTTTTGCCAACCACATATATCATAGAATCAACAAACTCAAAATCGAACATCTGCCACCCGGTTTTTGTCCCATCTATTTCCCAATTGGCTCCAAAATCCATGGAATAAAAAAGGCCATATTCGCCGATAGCGGTATCCAGAGGATGCAGAATAGTCCAGACAGCGGTTGAGTCATTAATATCATCGTCACCGTAAAATTTTTGCACGCCCACTTTATAGGCACGGCCACCGGTAGCGGGAGTGTCGGTAAACACAATATTGGTATCATCAACGATAGCAGCATCATTATCAAGATCAAGGGTAAGTCTGACTAATCCCGAATCGGTCCCAACCCAAAGATAGGCCGAATCGACATCGAGCGAATGAACAATATTTCGTCCGCTGGTTGGATCGGTATCAAGAGCAATAGCCGACCAGCTGTTTCCGGTATCGATAGTTTTATATAAACCACCTTCAAACCCAGCCATAAAAACAACATCATTTACCGAAGCAAAATCAACCGGATATTTATTCGAGCCGACTAAATCATCAAGTCCGGTGTAGGTTGTATGAAATGTAAATCCACTATCGTCAGAAATCGCCAGGCCGCTACCATCACCATCAAGGCTGTCAAGAGTCCCGACAAATACACGGTCGTTGATATAAAATGCAGATGAAACTGCCATCCCGGGTAATCCATCAGCAACCAATGTGGAACTAAAATTTTCAGTCGAATTAACAAAGTCAAAGGTAGTCAATCCTGAATCGCCACAAATAAAAACAAAGCCCGCGCCGCTGGCAAGATTGGTAATATTATTGGAATTAAGTCGCGCATATTCAGGGGCATAAACATACCGCATCACCCCATTGGCCGTTCCGCCCCAAACAACAATCGAATCGTCATGAAAAGTGTCAGCCACCGCAGCAAAATAATGATTGGTATGCTGATTTAAATCATTTCTTAAAACCGAATCTCTAATAGAATAATAAATATTCCGCCAGGTCTCGCCACCATCAAAACTTCCGTATAATCCGGAAACCATCGAGGTAAAAAACAATAGCGAATCGGAGCCGGTAATATCGAAGATAGGGTTTGAGTAATTATAGCCGGAATCAATCAATAATGTTTCCCAGGCAAAACCATTATCGTCGGTATAAGCCAGAAAATTACCTGAATCCGAATTTTCCGGGCTAACCATTCCGAGCCATAAACGCGAGCCATTAGAATGGATTGAGGCAATATCATGCGAAGACAGTCCATTGGACGTGTCATAAAACTGCCAATTTAGACCATTGTCAATGGTAAAACTGATTCCACTGCCGGTAATACACCAGACGCCATTACTATGAAAAGCAAAGTCAATGACAGTATTATCAGGGAACCCGACCCAGGGATCATCAAGCAGTTCAAAAGCGGCTCCAAAGGCGCCTATAGGGATAATTCCCACCAGCGCAATAGCGGAAAGACAAATAATTATAATGATTTTTTTATTCAACTTTATTCCCAAGTCCTCTATGATAAAACTTCAATTGAGTCCAAACATAGCCAATAAAAAATTGAAGTCAAGCATATTAAGCAATATTCATTCCTACTTTCTTCTACAACTAAAAATTGTATTTGGTTCAATATATCTTTTACTTAGTATAATAAAGTATGAGACTTTCTTATGCCAAAATTGATTGACAAAAGTGTATCACTTTAGTTTCTTTGCTAAACATTGAGCATATTGAAATGAATAGAAATACAAAGTAAATATATAAAGCAGGACATTTTTTATGAAAAAGCTTTTTCCGCTAATAATGATTACCGCTCTGTCCGTTTTGATAATTTTAGCCCTATTCCCCGGCTGCGATGAATTGGTGACCAATGAAACCTACTTTTATGACACTCTGCGCATTGACGGAACTATTTATGAAACCGACACGACCTGTGCTATCTGTCATAATGATGATACTGATTCGATAACTATTGCTTCGCGACAATGGGCATTTTCCGGACATGGGACAGGTAATTTAAGTGATTATGATTATCTTGGTAAAAATACAGCCGTTTGCGGGCCCCAATGCCATACAAAAGAAGGATATATTCAATATCTCGCCGATTCCACCATTGCCACGGTATATTTCCCAACTGAAATCGGATGTATAGCCTGCCATTCTCCTCATGAGAATAAAGATTTTTCATTGCGTGATCAAACTAATTTATGTGTCCATTGTCATAATCAGGTAATTTTACCACCAACAGAAGCGCTGGCCAATATTTCAATTTCCGATAATTGGGGTCCTCATTTCTCAACTGAATACGGAATGATTCTAGGCGTCGGCGGCTATGAATATTCCTTCGCGGCCCCTTATAATTTTTCGTATCATCGTAATATGGGCGCTAGCGGATGTATAACCTGTCATATGGATTCAGCCAATGTGTTCACCCTTGGCGGGCATAGTTTGAATGTAGTTTACAATTCCGAACAATTAACAGCATCCTGCAATATTGCGCAATGTCATATTGCCGATCCTATTGATGATATTTATACTCATAATGTTTTGCAGGCAGAGTTGGCCGATAGTCTCGCTGTATTGAAAGACAGTCTGATTGCAGCCAACCTGCTAACCGTTTTTGATATACCTGTTGTTAGATCAATAAGTGGCGACAGTCTGGTTACCGATTCGGCCGGTGCGCTGTTTAATTACTTATTTGTCAGTGGCGACAGCAGTCATGGCATTCATAATCTACCTTATGCTTTCGATTTGGTGAATTCCAGTCTCACTTTTCTGTCTGATAGATTAACATTAACCGTTCCCAACGCCGTTAGTGATTCGGGCACAGTTACGCTAAATCCGACCGGAGGTTCTTATTTAAGAGGGTCTTCGGTAGAAGTGACTGCCGATCCCGCAGCCGGTTATACTTTTGATACCTGGAGTGGAGATACTGTTTCAACCGATAACCCAATAATTATTAAAATGGACTCTGATATTACAATCGAAGCCAATTATACGGCGCTGAAATAGGCCAAATTAAAGCAGGCCGCCGGTATTCCGGTGGCCTGCTTTAAAAAACAAATTCAAAAATTAGATTACTTATCCGACCGATTCAAACTTTTCTGTTAATGCCGGGACTATTTCAAAAAGATCTCCAACAATCCCATAAGATGCAATATTGAATATTGGGGCATCCTTATCGCGATTGATCGCAACTATTGTTTTAGACGTCTGCATCCCAACCAGATGTTGAATCGCTCCTGAAATCCCAATTGCAAAATATAGTTTTGGATTAACCGTTTTGCCGGTTTGTCCAACCTGATGAGAATAAGCTATCCATCCCGTATCAACTATTGCTCTCGAGGCACCAACTGCGGCACCCATTGCATCGGCCAGTTTTTGAATAATTGGCAGATTCTCCTGGCCGCGAATTCCTCGTCCCGCCGCCACAATAATATCAGCCTCGGTTAGATTTATCGATTGACCAGTATCAGCGACACTTTCTTTCACAGTTGTTTTGGCTTCAAAAGCCGAATCGGCCACTGTCTCTGACACAACTTCTCCGTCACCAGCAGTCGATTCATCAAAGACCTTCGGCCGAACGGTCACAAAAAATATCTTGCCATCTTTACTGCCCAAATTAACAATCACATTGCCGCCATAGGCCGGACGCGTAATAGTTATTTTGTCACCATCGGCTGATAGCCCGGTTATATCAGAAGCCATCGCCCCGTTATTCATTGCGGCCAGGCGAGAAATCATCGCTTTGCCAAAAAAGGTGGCGGCACCAATAACCAATTGCGGTCGATATTTACTAATCAGTTCAGTTAATACCCTGGCATAAACCTCATCATTGCAAAATTTTAATGCCGGATTGGACACTGCCAAAACTTTCCCGCCGCCCTTGGCAGCAAGTTCGGCAGCCAAACCATCGGCAGCTTCAGCCAGACAGGCGGTTTGTATCTCACCACCGGTCGCGGCGGCGACCGTTAATAATTCAAAGCTAATATTCGAAAGTTTTCCGTCTTTTTGTTCGGCAATTGTCAAAACCTTAATGCTCATCAGTCTTTCCTTCCTCTATTTCAGCCTGTCTTCTGACAGTTTCTATTATTTCCTTTAAAGGTATCTTATGTTTTGCGGCTACCTTCAGGCAGTCATCATACTCCGGTTGGATCTTAAATCCATCCTTCAGTTTCAAAATCTTCACCCGGATCGATCCAAAGTCGGAATTAACAACTTTTTCTCTACGTTCCAAAGTCCGCCTTAACTCGCTTCGGAACCTGATTCCGGCCGTCGAAGTTTCGTTGAATATAATGTCACAGATTTTATCAGACAAATCATTTTTGCATAAAACGGTCAAAAGATTTCCAGGCCGGTTTTTCTTCATAATTACGGGTTTCAAAAACACCTCATAGGCTCCGGCGTCATAAATTTGAGAAAACAGATAATCATAAATCTGCGGGTTCATATCATCGATATTAGTTTCCAGAATATCAATCTGATCCGAAACAGCATAATTTTTATTGGTATGACCCAGAATAATCCTGAGCAGGTTGGGGCAATCGTCATACATTCTTGTCCCGGCTCCAAAACCTGATTTTTCAAAAGTTATTTCGGGATTATCAAAACTACCATTATAATACTCAACCAATGTTGTTATTATTGCCGCCCCGGTTGGAGTAACCCTTTCACCTTCCGTTTTGGCGAATTTTGTCGGAACATTTTTTAGTATTTCAACCGTCGCCGGGGATGGGATCGGAATAACACCATGTGAAGATTTAGTTGTACCCTGTCCCAATGTTATAGTAGAGCAATAGATAGCATCTGGCTTAAAATATTCAACCCCAATGGCGCTGCCGACAATATCGACAATAGCGTCGATCCCGCCGACCTCATGAAAATGAACCTTATCAGGTGTGGAGTTATGGATTTTTGCTTCAGCTTGAGCAAGTCTTCTAAAGGCCGAACATGAGATTTCCTTGACTCGATCCGGGAGGTCAGATGAATTTATCATTTCAACAATATCTTTGAGATGACGATGACCTTTATCATCAGTAACAAAGACATCGAATTTGGTCGCCGATATTTTATGCCGCTCGGTAACAGTTTGTTCCAGTTGATAGCCACTGACATTTAACTTCCTCAGAGACTCCTCAAGATATTTAAAAGGTAAGCCAAGATCAAGCATGGCGCCGACTGTCATGTCACCGGAAATTCCTGAAAAACAGTCAAAATAAAGAATTTTCATATATTTATTTCTCAACTCTTGAAATAGATTTGGCTATCAGAGAGGCGGCAATCCCGGCCCCAAAGCCATTATCAATATTAACCACCGTTACACCTGAGGCACATGAATTAAGCATACCGAGCAAAGCCGCCAAACCTCCAAAAGAGGCCCCATACCCGATTGAGGTTGGAACCGCAATAACCGGCTTATCGACCAGTCCGCCAATCACAGAAGGCAGCGCCCCTTCCATCCCGGCAACAACAATCAATACCCCAGCCTTTTTGATACGCTCGGTCTCATTGAACAATCGATGAATCCCTGCCACGCCGACATCGTAAAGCCGGTCAACCGGGCAGCCCATCGCCCAGGCGGTTAACGCTGCTTCTTCGGCCACCGGAATATCCGAGGTTCCACCGCAGCACACCAGTACAGAAGTGTCGGTTTGTAGCGCCGGTTTTTTCTTCCGTCCGCCAAGGATCAGAACCATTCGAGCATCGGGATAATATTCAGCCCGCTTGAGAACTCTTTTTACCGCCTTAAAACGACTTTCTTCAAAACGGGTAATAATGGCATCACAACCGCTTTTGTTGATTCTTCCGGCAATCTCAATTACCTGTCTATCAGTTTTACCGGGCGAATAAATAACTTCAGGCTGTCCCCGTCTCAGGGCACGATGATGATCGATCCTGGCAAACTCGAGATTTTCCACCGGGAAATTCTTTAACTGCTCCGTCGCTTTTTCCACCGGAAGTTTCCCCGATTTAACCTGATCCAGAATTTTTTTAAGCCGAGATTTATCCATAAAGTTCGCCCTTATTATTTATCCCATAATCATTAAACAATTTACAAATATCCTGATAAGATTCAACAGTAAACATTTGCCTTCTTAAATCTGCGCCACCGCGTATTCCTTTTGTATACCAAGCGAGATGCTTACGCATCAATAAGGCTCCATTTCTTTCGCCAAACTGTTTTGTTATCAACAGCGAATGCTCAAGTATCAGTTTATATTTATCTCCTATTGACATATCCGGCATAATATTACCATCATCAAGATAACTTTTTATTTGTTGAAAAATAAACGGATTGCGCATTGCCGCGCGGCCGATCATAATCGCATCACAGCCGGTTTGAGATAGCATTGCCGCAGCATCCTCAGGTGTATTAATATCTCCGTTGCCAATAACCGGAATTGAAACTTCCTGTTTTAATAGAGTTATTTTTGACCAGTCGGATTTATCTTTGTAGCTATCTGAGCGACTTCGGGGGTGAAAAGCAATTGCCGATATCCCGGCTTTCTCAGCCAGTTTGCCAAGTTCCAGATAGACATCAGAATCTTTTGTCCAACCACTTCGGATTTTAATGGTAACCGGAAGTGAACAGTTTTCCACCGCGGCGGCCATTATTTCCCCAGCCAGAGTAGGATTTTTTAGAAGAGCGGCGCCGCCATTATTCTTCACTACTTTTCTGACCGGACAGCCAATATTTATATCGATCAAATCGGGGCCAAACCGTTCCACCACTTTAACCGCTTTAGCAACATACTCCGGCTTTGATCCAAAAATCTGCACTCCAACCGGATGTTCATCCGGAGTCATATCGACCATACGGATCGTTTTTTCCTGATTTCTGGCAATAGCATCGGCAGAAATCATTTCGGTATAGCAGAACGATGCCCCGAATTTTCGAGCCAGAAATCGAAACGGATAATTCGAGATCCCGGCCAACGGTGCCAAAAACAGCCTGCCAGCAATTGTCAAGTTTCCAATAACCATGCCGACAATATAATTAAGCCTTTACCAGAAGGCAAGACCGTTGGTCTGTACAAAAGCCAAGGTCAGCCAAATATGAATTTTATGATTTGAGCCTTATATGGCAATCGGTATGAAAGGAGTATCGCATGCCTGAGATTATTGTTAAATATGAAGACAAGGTAATTGAAAGAGTTGTTTCTGAAAAGAAACGGATGTCTATTGGGCGGACCAGCGATAATGATATTATTCTTGATAATCGCGGTGTTTCCAGAAAACATGCCCAAATAGAATTTAACGGAGAAGCAGCGGTTATTATTGACAATGAGTCATTAAATGGCACCTTTGTCAATAATCGGAAAATAAACGAAGAGATTCTAAACGATCGTGACGTAATTACTATTGGAAAATATAATCTGGAATATAATACCGAAGGCCAACGGGAAACGTCACAGGCTGGACTTGATGGAACCATGATACTGAACACAAAAAAACAAAAAGAGCTTATCGCCGGTGACAAACTTGAGAAAGAAATTGTTCAGCGGATGGGCGGTTCGGTATTATTGGGCGAAGAAAACAGCGATTTTTCAGAATATCAGCTTGACCGTGATGTTACAACTATCGGTAAAGCCAAGTTTGTACATATTCATGCCAGCGGCTTTTTCCTTTCCGGCATTCAGGCCAAAATTGTAAAAGAAGGGAATCAGTTCCATATTGTTAATCTTGGGCGCAAAGGCAAAACCAAGGTCAATGGTGAAGTTGTAGAAAACTTAAATTTGAAAAATGGCGATATCATTCAAGTCGGAAAATCTGTATTCAGATACCTGGAAGGTAATCGCTAAATGAAAATCGCCTTGATATCGGATGTCCACTCCAACCTGGAAGCACTTGAAGCAGTTCTTCGAGATATCGAAAAAGAAGGTGTTGAAAAAATACATTTTCTTGGTGATGCCGTTGGATACGGAATTAATCCCAATAAATGTATTAAGCTTCTGTCCAAACATTGTGATATAAAGCTTTTAGGGAATCATGATTATGCCGCACTCGGGTTGATCTCTCTGGAGGGATTTAATAAGGTAGCGAAAGCATCGGTCGAATGGACCCAAACCAAATTAAAAAAGAAATCGATTGAGAAGCTGGCCGATTTTGAACTGAATTCAACTTTCCTTGATTATGCATTGGTTCACGCC
Organism: Candidatus Zixiibacteriota bacterium; assembly: GCA_032123495.1. Lineage (GTDB taxonomy): Bacteria > Zixibacteria > MSB-5A5 > GN15 > PGXB01 > JAAERC01. The sequence continues at coordinate 13,888 of JAQBFG010000311.1, forward strand.
TCACCAGGAACTCCCGACGAATGGAATTATATTTTGGGCATTGATCAGGCCACTGAAGAGTTTGCTTGTTTTTCCCAATCAATCTGCTTTGTCGGACATTCTCATATTCCGACAGTGTATACTGAGGAAACTGATGGGACCGTCTCTTCAAGCTTGAGCAGCAGTATGGAACTCGATCAAAATTTAAGATATATCATAAATATCGGCTCGGTCGGTCAGCCCCGTGATAATGATCCAAGAGCCTGTTATTTAACAATTGATACAGAAAATTCAAAAATAGATTATCGTCGCGTAGAATATGACATTAACAAAACGCAAGCCAAAATGCGGAAAGAAATGTTTCCGGACTTTTTGGTTGAAAGACTGGCGGTTGGCCGCTGATAAGGTAATTATGCTTTCAAAATACTCATCATATATATTTTGTTTCCTGATCTCAATTTTGGTAGTTGCATTATATGTTAATGATTTTTCGCCGCTAACCAGATTGCAATGGCAGGTTCAGGATATTATGTACTCATTTCGGGGTGAGAATAATTACTCATCCGATATTGTGCTGGTAAATATTGATGATGCAACTATTAATCAATATGATCAATGGCCCTGGAATCGGGATAAAATGGCCGACTTATTGGCCGCAGTCGGAAGCGGTTCGCCCAAAACGGTCCTCCTTGACATAATTCTCGAACAAGACACACAGCAGGACACACTTGGCTTTACCGAAGTTTTGGCTGGACAGATGTCATGGATGAAAAATGTCATCATTCCATTCGAAATTACTCCGGAAGAATTTAGAAACCAAAGAATTTCGAATCCCAAATATTTAAAACAATATTCAGTTGCGGTTGATAATAATCTGGGTGTCTTAGATGAAAGCGCCACCCTTTTGGCCAGGAAAGTATTTCTCCCGCCAGATCAAATTTGTCAGTATTCTTCGGGGTTGGGGTTCAAATATAACGTTTATGATGGTGACCGCGAAATTAGATGGTCGCCTTTGGCTATCCATTACGAGGGGTATTACTATCCTTCATCGGCCCTTCTTGCGGCAGCCCATCAACTTGGAGTCGAGCCTTCATCAATAATGGTCAATGGCGGTCGCTCGGTCAAGCTCGGCAGAATAGAGATACCGACTAATAAAAGTGGAGAATTATTTGTTAACTATAATAAACCGGGGAAATCGTTCCAAAAATATTCCGCCGCCAATATACTAAATGAAACTGTTGACCCTTCGGTTCTTGCCGGCAAGTTGGTAATTATTTCGACGAATTCCAAATCTGTTGGAGATTATTTCTCAACACCGGTTTCTTCAAGCCAGAGTGGTAGTGAGATTCAGGCCAATATTATTGAAAATATTATCCACGCCAATTTTATAACGCGAATTGATGCCACGCCCGGAATTGATATGCTGACACTGTTTGGATTGGGTATTTTGTTTGCTTTCATTCTCCCCCGGGTCAGCCTGCTATATAGGTTTGTAATTTTAATGGTCTGCTTCTTTGTTTTGGCCAATCTAAATTTTGTACTGTTTAATTTTTACAAAATATTGGCGCAGCCATTATATATCGGGTTGGAGTTGTTCCTGTTGCTTTTGGCCAGTCCAATTCTTGATAATGAATTTTTATCAAATCTGTCTGTTTTCAAAGGCAAGATTGAAAGTTCGGGTACAACCAAGCTTCCCAAAATTGACCTGGAACATCAGAATATACCTTCTTCACAGCCGATACGTTCAACAACATCTGTACAGTCAAAACCGGTCCCGCGGCCCCACCAAACAAATGCTGAATTTGAGAATACTGTTGCCGCCGATCATATAACAAAAGACGATAGTAATCAAACGATTAAGGCTGATAGTTCTGCCGCTCAGCCAGACGCTCAGCCAGAAAATCACTCTTCAATTGAACATTCACCGGTATTATTGGATGCAGACAATAATGGCGTTATTGATCAAATAGAAACAAAGCAGAAAAGTACTCCCCCGCCACCACAGCCAAAAGAAAAATCTCTTTCGGCAAGTGATAGTAATTTAATCAATAAAAGCCTCGGACGGTATAAGGTCATTGAAGTCCTTGGGCAGGGTGCAATGGGTACTGTCTATAAAGGTATTGACCCGGCTATCAATAGAAATGTTGCACTAAAAACTATCAGACTCGATTTTGTCAGCGATCCTGAGGAATTAAATGAACTTAAGGAAAGACTATTCCGCGAGGCCCGCGCCGCCGGAATGCTGTCTCATTCAAATATCGTTACGATCTATGATGTCGGAACGGAAGACAAACTACAATATATCGCAATGGAATATCTGGAGGGTCAGACTCTGGAAGATATGATCCGTCGCAAAGTAAAATTTAATTATCGTATCATCACTGAGATTATAACTCAAATTTGCAGCGCTTTGGATTACGCTCATAGACAGGGAATTGTCCATCGTGATATTAAACCGGCCAATATTATGATCCTGAAGAACTATGTTGTCAAGGTCATGGATTTTGGTATTGCCCGCATTGATTCAACCTCGATGACGCGCACCGGAATTGCTATGGGTACTCCGAATTATATATCACCTGAGCAATTGCAGGGTAAAGCGATTGATAGCCGCTGTGATATCTTTAGTCTAGGCGTTGTTATGTATGAGATGCTTCTTAATAAGCGTCCGTTTATCGGAGAAAATCTTACCTCACTTATCTATAATATTGTCAACAATCAGCCAGAATCTCCATCATCAATAGACCAGTCAATTCCGACTCTGTTCGACAGAGTGATTGATCGGGCATTGCAGAAAAATCCGGAAGAACGTTTCCAAAAGGCATCTGAAATTTCATCAGCATTGTCTGATTTTATAGATTCGTTTTCGAGTAAAAAAGGTGCATCAGTTTAATTCAACGAAATGAGGAAGAGATTAATTCTCTTCCTTTTCTTCAGGATCAATAATATCTTCAGCCAAAGATAAGGCTACCCCCGAAAGCATAACCTCAACTCCAAGATTAGTAAAATCACTTGAGATCAATTTTCTATCAATTCCTGCATATAGTGAACATGAGGCTCCACATTCCACAACCAGTCCGGACAGTCTATTCTCGGTTTCGGTTATAAAAGTGACTTCGCCCAATTCCTCGGAGATCACATAACCAGAGCAGTTATGAATCTGAAGATGGGAATTTCCGGTATAAACAACAATCAGTGTTCCGCGAACAAGACCCAATAGCTCTTCGGGATATATCTCAA
>JAQBFG010000312.1:0-18825 GCA_032123495.1 Candidatus Zixiibacteriota bacterium
TGAGGCGATCCGGTTTATATGTTGTATTTCTGCTTTCATTAAGTCCATCGTGAAGAACCTTGCGCCAGCCTTTTTCAAAATCACCATCAACAAATTTGCCCCAGGTTGATTTAACCTTTTCATATGCATTACCGGAATCACCGGAAGCAACCAATGAATAAAACTCGACGTCGCTGATGCCATTAAACAAAGGTGCAATTAAAGGCTGAATGACACTCAAAGTCCCATTGACTGATTGAGCATCGCTCCAACTTTCTAGGAAATGCGCCCGAGGAATATGCCAGGTACACAGGCTGGATGTTTCATCAACATATTCACTCAAGTGGATAGAAGTTTTTACTTTTTTCAATAACTTATTAAATTTTATATCGGCTGGAGAGTTATAAACGGGGTTGCCGCCCAATATGATTAATGTATCAATACTATCGGCACTGACTTTCTCAGACAGATTTTCTAATTTTAACTTATCTGAATATTCTGCGCTATCATTTTCTGCAAATTGTATTGTTTTACCAATATTGTCTAGCGCAAAATTTATCTTATGCGCAATTTCATGTACCCACCGCGGCTGAGTTTTGCCAACAGTTACAATAGATTTTCCTTTATTTGCATTTAGATCGTCAGCCAAAGCCTTTAGCCATTTTTTATCAAATTTGCTAATTGGACTTTGCCCATCATTCGATAATCCTATGGCCAATTCATATACAAGCAGACCAATATCAACACTTTTCATTTTCAATCGATGATCCGCTGCCGAACCTGTGATAGAATAGCCGCTTTCGATAACATATAAGCGATTCATCTTATCATCAGGTGACGACATTTTTCTACCAGCACCAAAACCTTTGGCCGCGGACAGCGATTCAGATTCGGAATTTAGAAAATCAGAATCAAATGAAACAATAATATCGGCCTTATCATAATGATATACCGGTTGTATTTTTTTGCCAGTCAGTCTTTTTATTGCATTTAACGAATTTTCATCACTGATCGGTTCATAAGCAACCCATTTGGCTTTTGGGAAATTCTTTTCAAATTCTTTCTTTAATCTGCTAAGTGTCGGCGATGAGAACGACTCTGATAAAACGGCAAGCTTTTCGCCTTTATCTTTTAAATGATTATCAAAAATCTCTTTATACGATTTCTTGAAATCATCAAACTTCTTATCTTTGCCCTTATACATAACTTTGGAAGAGCGGTCTGGATCATACAGACCCAAAATGGCCGCCTGCATAAACAGATTCGAGGCTCCCAAAGATGATGGATGCGCAGGATTACCTTCGATTTTGGTCGGACGACCTTCATGGCTTTCAACAATAACGCCATAAGAAGAATTTCCAAACGGCATGGTGGTGGCATAATATTGCGCAACACCGGGAATAACCTGCTCGTCCTGTTTGACATATGGAACAATTTTTTCCACCGGTCGACGGCATCCGGCCAATCCGGCCAGAGCGATCGAGGCACTCATAATGGTCAGAAAACTTCTGCGACTGAACTGGTTAGGGTCGCTCGACTTTTCGGTCTTATATTCTTCTAATAGCTGTTTTCTGTATTCGGGACTATCTTTAAGTTGACCGAGAGACCGCCAGTATTTTTTATCTTTATTATCCATACTAATTATCTATGACATCCCGAACATGTTGTCGGGGGGTTTATATTTTTTTCTTCCATCTGTTTTTTGGCCCACTCGGCGTGATCACTCGGCGCGATCCAACCCATATTTGTAATTTCGCCGTGCGGTCGTAAATTCGGCGCCGGATTACGATGACAATCCAAACACCACGACATCGATAACGGCTGAACCAGCGTGATTTTTTCCATTTTTGTCACATTGCCATGACAACTGAAACAACCGACTCCGGCTTCAAGATGAGCACTGTGATCAAAATAGGCGTAGTCAGGAAGTTTGTGCACACGGAACCATTCTATTGGTTGACTGGTGGTCCAGCTTTCCATTACCGGAATCATCTTCTCGCTACTCGCCTTAACAATTTTATGGCAATTCATACAGGTCTGGGTTGGAGGAACATTAGCATGAGGAGCAGTCTCCACATAATTATGACAATAACGACAATCGATCCCCATATCACCGGCATGGACCTTATGACTATATTCCACCGGTTGTGTCGGCTGATAACCAACATCAGTAAACCATGGAGAGGCAAAATACCAGATAAAGCCAACAATCCCCACCGTTTTGATAACAACAAATAATAAGATGAATATAGGGAGCTTATTGGTCCATTTTGGAAATATCTGTGCCAATTACAAAATCCTTAGTGTTTCAACAACTTTATATTCGGTGATGCATACTCATCTAATATATGTACCAATAATTAAAAATAAACGGAATTACAAGAAAAAAATTAAAATAATAAAATCTATTAAACATCCCGCTTTTAAGTCATTTTTATTAAAAATAAATAAAGAGAACAGCAACTCCCAGTTAAATCATAGCCTTCTATCCCATATTTAATTTCTTATACGCCATAAAACATTCATTTATTTGTGAATTTGTGAAATTTATAACAAAATAAATAGAATCTGGTTACTTATTCTTATTTTCTTATTGCAAATAAAAAAATCATCGTATTAACTTTTAATTATAGATTGTAATGCTATATTATGGGTGTGTAACAATAAGTAAGTTATACTCAGGGCACTATGGTAATTGAGAAATGTCGAATAGAATAGAGAAAAATCTCGCCGGAAAGTTGATCCAAAACGCCAAACCGGTTTGCGTTCATTGCGGAGATCCGTGCGGAAAAGGGAGTTTGCAGGAAAATGATCTCTATTTCTGCTGCAACGGATGCCGGGCAGTCTATAATCTACTCAATGATCTTGAACTTGACGACTATTATTCTATTGAGGACAAACCGGGATTAAAACCAAACCGGCTTGGCGCCGAGGATCGTTTTGCATATTTAGATCAGGAAAATATTCGGGAAAAGTTATTAGACTACAATGATGGGAAAGTCGCCCGTATATCTTTTTCTGTCCCGCAAATACACTGCTCATCATGTATCTGGCTACTGGAAAATCTGTATAAAATAAATAAATCGGTTCTGTCATCCCGGGTTGATTTCCAGAAACGGCTGCTTTCGGTGACTTTTAGCATCAATGAGCTATCACTAAAAGATATGGTTATTTTGCTCGCCTCAATCGGTTATGAACCTGAAATCAGGTCTTCATCGTTAAATAAAAAACCAAAAGACAAATCATTCAGGACTTTGTATGCAAGATTAGCGGTAGCCGGATTCGGTTTTGGTAACATCATGCTCCTGAGTTTTCCTGAATATCTGGGATTTGATTCTTCCGTTGCCGAGAGTTATAGTTTTGTATTCGCAATAGTCAAAATCTTATTAGCGATTCCGATAGTTGTTTTTAGTGCCTTTGACTTTTTCAAGCCAGCTTTTGCAGGTCTTCGGCAAAAATATATCAACATGGATGTTCCGGTTTCAATTGGAATTATTATTCTATTTGGTCGCTCTTTATATGATATTATTTTTCTGAATCAGGCCGGTTATATGGATTCGCTCGCCGCTTTGGTGTTTTTGCTTTTAATTGGACGTCTTTATCAGAAAAAAACATATTTTTCCTTACTGTTTACTCGCGACTTTCGCTCCTTTTTTCCGATTTCGGTTTTGGCAAAGAATAAAGACAGTTTTAGCAGCATGCCGCTTGATGATTTGGAAGAGGGCAACCGGATTTTAATTCGTAATCAGGAAATTATCCCGGCTGATTCCATATTAATAACCGGCTCTGGTAAAATCGATTACAGTTTTGTAACCGGTGAATCGGTTCCAATTGAAGTCAATTCCGGTGAGAAAATTTATGCCGGTGGACGTCAGATTGGTCAGTCGATCGAACTCGATGTTATTAAAAAACCTTCTCGAAGTTATTTAATGGAATTGTGGGAGCAGACATCGAGAGTTATCGAAAAACAGCAGAATGTCGGCACTCTGGCGAACCGAATTAGCTCATATTTTACCCCGTTGATTTTGGGTCTTGCATTCATTACCGCAATTTTCTGGCTGATTTTTGATCCGACAAAAATGATGAATTCATCGACGGCGGTATTGATTATTGCATGCCCCTGTGCTCTTGCGCTTGCTTCACCATTTACCCTTGGCACAGCCCAGCGGCTAATGGGCCGGGCCAACCTCTTTTTGAAAGATAGCACGGTTGTCGAAAATATGGCGCGGTTAACATCGATAGTTTTTGACAAAACCGGTACTATAACTCAATCGGGCGCCTCGGAACCGGTATTTGTCGGGGCAAAATTAACACCGGCCCAGAAATCAATGATTTATTCAATTGTCCGCCAGTCGACTCATCCGTTATCGATTTTGCTATCTGACTTGCTTTCGGAAACTGAGATAAAAGCTGTAAAAAAATTCAATGAGGAAAAAGGAAAAGGACTCGAGGCCGAGATAGAAGGTTTTTCTATTCGTGTTGGTTCCTATAAATGGGTAGGTGCTGAAGATAACAAGAAAATAGATAAAATCGACTCAACAACCATATATATCTCCATTGACAATGATATATTAGGATATTACCGGATCGCCAATCTTTTTAGAAAAGGACTGCCCGAAGTTATATCATCGATCAATTCTATCTATTCTACTGCTTTGTTATCCGGCGATAATGATTCGGAAAAAAATAGATTGTCAGGGATTTTCGGATCGGACAACAATCTGTTTTTTGACAAAGCTCCTCATGACAAATTATCTTACATTAGCTCCAGAATAGATGCAGGTGAGCAGGTAGCAATGGTAGGTGACGGTCTAAACGATGCCGGTGCATTAAAGGCAGCAACGGTCGGTTTGACTATTGCTGAAAATGATTCAACATTTTCACCGGCTTGCGACGGCATATTGATGGCCTCCGGTTTCAGATTATTACCACAGTTTTTGAAATTTTCCAGAGATAGTTTAAGAATTATTAAAATTAGTTTTTTAATCTCATTTTTATATAATACGATTGGATTGGCCATTGCGGTTCAGGGTATCTTATCGCCTGTTATTGCTGCGATTCTGATGCCAGCCAGTTCGGTGACGGTGGTTCTATTTACAACTTTGTCAACCGCCTTTATGGCCAAAAAAAGAGGATTATTATAATATGGAAGTAGTTGTTATTTTAATATTCTTTTCTTTAATTATTGCGGCAGGATTCCTAATAGCTTTTATTTTAGCTTTAAGAAACGGACAATTTGATGATCTGGTGACCCCATCGATGAGAATGCTGTTTGACAATAAAAAAAATGGGGAATCAAAAATAAAAAAAACGGGAGAGTTTTAATGGCAATTGAAACTTTTGAATATGACAATAAAATAGTTAGAAACTTTGGCGTTGCCACTTTAGTCTGGGGGATTGTCGGAATGTCCTATGGACTGTTGGCGGCCTTCCAGCTATTTCTCCCGGAATTGAACCTCGGTATTGCGCAGACCACTTTTAGTCGCATCCGGCCTATCCATACTAATGCCGTAATCTTCGCATTTGTCGGTAATGGTATTTTTATGGGGGTTTATTATTCACTGCAGCGACTTTGCAAAGCAAGGATGTTTAGTGATACCCTGAGCAAGATTCATTTTTGGGGTTGGCAGGCAATTATTGTCGCGGCAGCATTTACGCTGTCTCACGGATTTACTGCCGGGAAAGAATATGCGGAGTTGGAATGGCCGATAGATATCGCCATTACTATTATTTGGGTGATCTTCGGATGGAATATGTTCGGGACCATAATAAAAAGGCGCGAACGACATATGTATGTCGCTATCTGGTTTTATATTGCCACTTTTGTTACGGTCGCCTTATTGCACTTAGTCAACTCTTTCGAACTGCCGGTGACATTATTAAAAAGCTACCCTGTCTACGCCGGGGTTCAGGATGCTCTGGTGCAGTGGTGGTATGGACATAACGCCGTCGCCTTTTTCCTGACCACACCTTATTTGGGTTTGATGTATTATTACCTGCCCAAAGCAGCTAACCGTCCTATTTTTTCATACAGGTTATCAATAGTACATTTCTGGTCATTGATTTTTATATATATCTGGGCCGGGCCGCATCATCTACTGTACACTTCTCTACCGGACTGGGCTCAATCTTTGGGAACCGTTTTTTCTTTGATGCTTCTGGCACCCTCATGGGGTGGGATGTTAAACGGTCTGCTGACATTAAGAGGAGCCTGGGATCGGGTTCGCGATGACCCGGTGTTAAAATTTATGGTCGTAGCAGTTACGGCTTATGGTATGTCAACCTTTGAGGGACCAATGCTTGCTCTTAAATCGGTTAATGCTATCTCTCATTACACCGACTGGACCATAGCTCATGTTCATGTCGGCGCTTTAGGTTGGAACGGATTTTTGACTTTCGGCGTTCTTTACTGGCTCATCCCCCGTCTTTATAGCACCAAGCTTTATTCTAAAAAACTGGCGGAATATCATTTCTGGATTGGGTTCCTCGGTATTATCGGATATGCTCTGCCTTTGTATTTTGCCGGAATTACGCAGAGCCTGATGTGGAAACAGTTTACACCCGAAGGATTTTTGCAGTATCCTAATTTTCTGGAGACGGTGCTCCAGATCGTTCCGATGTATCTGATTCGTGCCTGTTCAGGAACATTATTTTTGTCCGGCGCCCTCCTTGGAGTGTACAATTTGTTCAAAACTGCCAAACAAGGTACCGCGATTGACAATGAAAAGGCTGAGGCTCCGGCTCTTGAAAAAAATATTGTCTCCGATTCGCCACCTAAATATAAACATCGGATATTAGAAAGAAAACCGGTCCTGTTTTTAATCCTGGTTTTGATTGCAGTCGCTATCGGTGGAATTATTGAAATTATTCCGACTTATTTAATAAAATCCAATGTTCCTACTATCAGTAATGTAAAACCATACAGCCCGCTGGAACTTGAGGGTCGCGATATTTATGTGGCCGAAGGTTGCTACAACTGCCACTCACAAATGATTCGACCATTTCGATCTGAGACTGAACGGTATGGAGAGTTTTCGAAATCAGGCGAATTTGTTTATGACCACCCCTTCCAGTGGGGCTCCAAACGAACCGGACCTGACCTGCATCGAATCGGCGGGAAATATCCCGATGCCTGGCATTATAATCATATGATAAATCCGTCGTTGATGTCGCCCGGATCGATTATGCCGCCTTATCCCTGGCTGGCTGAGAAAACTGTCGATTTTGAAGTCACTCCGGCAAAAATACGGGCGATGCAAAAACTGGGAGTGCCATATCCTAAAGGGTTCGATCAATTGGCAGTTGAGGATATGCATAGGCAGGCAGATAAGATAGTTGCCGAGCTGAAGGAGGCGGGAATCAGTGTCGATCCCAAATCCCAATTGATAGCCATGATTGCCTATCTGCAAAGAATGGGAACCGATATAAAACCAAAGGCAGAAACGATTGTTGAGGGGGCTTCGGAATGATTAAAGATGTCTTACAATCCATAGCAAGCGTTGAAATTTATCCCATTATTGCTTTGGTGTTATTTATCACTGCATTTATCGCAGTTGCCGTACAAACTTTATTTATGGATAAAACAGAATTGGCGAGAATATCCCGCCTGCCGTTGGATGATACAGAAAAAGTGGGTGAGCAGATTAAATCAAGCGGAGAGTAAAGATGGCCAAATATACAGATGAAATAATGGACCATGAGTATGATGGCATTCAGGAAATGGATAACAATTTGCCAAAGTGGTGGTTATATTTATTTATTTTTACTATTGGTTGGGGTGTCTTGTACATGCTGTATTACCATCTTTTTGATATTGGTTATCTTCAGGCAGATGAATACCGTCAGGAAATGGATGCCAATTATGTCAGGGTATCACAATCAGATTTAAAACTGCTTGGAATTATACCGGAATATCATTCTCCCTTTCATAATCCGTTCGGAGATGTGACCCCTCGTTCGCTTCTTACTGCCGTTCCAAAAAAGATCAGAGTTCTAATGACCGCCGCCAATGATACTGTCACCTACATTGCAACAACCGATCCGGCCTCACTTGCCGATGGAAAAGCGATATTTTTAAAAGATTGTGCGCAATGTCATGGCAAACTAGGCGAAGGCGGCGTTGGTCCTAATATGGCCGATAATTACTGGTTGCATGGTGCCGATATTTCCTCGATCGTCAGATCAGTTAAATACGGGTACCCGGCCAAAGGGATGATATCATGGCTCGGAACGCTCAAAGAAGAAGATATTATAAAAGCATCCAGTTTCATCCAGACTCTTCGCGGAACAAACCCGCCCAATGCAAGGGCTCCTCAGGGTGAATTGGTGACAGAGTAGTCGGTCGGTAGTTGGACGTTGATATGGACAGTGAATCATTTCGAGATAATATTGCAACGGCCGACCAAAAGGGAAAACGTATATGGGTCTATCCCAATAAACCAAAAGGAAGACTATACACTGCGCGGTCAATAGTTGCCTTCTTTCTGCTCATTTTCTTTTTTGTTGCTCCTTTTCTAAAAATAAACGGTTTTCCAATAATTCTGCTTAACATTCTGGAACGGCATTTTATAATTTTCGGATTGATTTTTAAACCTCAGGATTTTTATATCCTGGTATTGATTGCGTTGAGCCTGATGATTTTTATTGTTCTTTTTACGGCCATCTTCGGCCGAATTTTCTGCGGATGGATCTGCCCTCAAACTATTTTTTTAGAAATGGTTTTCAGGCGAATAGAATACTGGATAGATGGAAAGCCGGGTAATCAAAAGAAATTGGCCAGGGCTCACTGGGGTTTTCAAAAAATATTTAAAAGATTTCTCAAACACTCCATATACCTTCTAATTTCCACTGTGGTCTTTCATTTTTTCCTCGCCTATATAATTAGTATCGATCAGACTATTGATCTGATAACGCAATCACCTGCCGCCCATCCATCCGGATTTATTGCCATGGTCATTTTGTCTTTGCTATTTTATGGCGTTTTCTCTCGGTTTCGGGAGCAGGCCTGCACTATGGTCTGTCCCTATGGAAGGCTCCAATCGGTTCTGATTGATTCCAATACTATTGTCGTCGCTTATGATAATAAACGTGGCGAACCAAGAGGCAAATTTAGTAGAGGTGAAAGAGACAACGATCGGGGCGATTGCATTGATTGTCTCGCCTGTCTCAAAGTATGCCCTACCGCTATCGACATTCGAAACGGAACCCAGTTGGAATGCGTCAACTGTACTGCCTGTATCGATGCATGTAACGACATTATGAAGAAAACCAAACGTCCCGGAGGGTTGATCCGCTACAGTTCGGAGAATCTATTATCGGGAATTAAAAAAACGAAATTCAGCGGCCGGATAATTGTTTATTCGGTGGCTCTTATTTTATTATTATCACTTTCGGTCGGTCTGATGACAACTCGGACCAATATCGAAGCAATCATATTGCGTGCCCCCGGTTCTTTATATTTTGAAGGCAATAATGATACGATACGTAATTTGTACACAGCCAAAGTGACCAATAAAACTTTTGATGAAACCAAGCTTTCATTTCGGTTAAAAGCGCCGGCTTCGGGCACTCTTTCGATGATTGCCGGTGAAATTATTTTAAAACCGGAGGAGATCACTGAAGCGGCATTTATTGTGGAGTTCCCCCGAAAACAATTGTTTGGTTCCTCAATTATGATTACAATTGAATTGGTATCCGGCGACGAAATTATTGATGAGATCACAACCTCTTTTATGGGGCCGAAAAAGGCAATAACAAATGACTGATAAAACAAAAATATCAAAATGGGGCTTTGGCGTTTTTGCCTTATACGGCGGATTTGTATTTTTTATTTTGGCATTGGTATTGTATGTTTCCCTTCAGGATATTCAATTAGTGGAAAAAGATTATTACCAAAAAGACCTGGCTTATCAGGATCAGATCGACCGTATCGACCGCACCAACCTGCTTAGTGACAAACCAACCATTGATATTTCAGGCGAAAACGGTAACATCTTAGTTAAATTTCCAATTCAAAAAAATGAAAATATTGAAGGAACAATAAAATTTTTCAAGCCATCCAATTCACGATACGATTTCGAAACAACGATAAAAACCGATTCATTGGGGGTACAGGAGATAGATACAAAGTCAATGGTTCGTGGTTTTTGGAAAGTGAATCTGGACTGGAAAATAGATTCAATTGAATATTATTCGCAAGAGCCATTAATGATAAATTAGGAGCAGGTTATGGAATTATGGACAGCCTTTATAATCGGACTGGCAGGCAGCCTGCACTGTATCGGTATGTGCGGTCCGATCGCAATTGCTTTGCCACTGCGAGATGAATCAAAATATCGCCTTTTATTAGGAAGAGTGCTTTATAACACTGGCAGGATTTTTACTTATGCGCTGTTGGGGATGATATTTGGTTTTATCGGGTCGGGTTTCTTTATTGGCGGTTATCAGCAGTTGTTATCTATAGCTCTTGGTGTTCTTATGTTATTGACCCTGTTTTTGCCAAGTAAATATGCTTCCTATATTACCGGAGCCAAACTGCATGAAAAATTGACCGGTAGAATAAAAGGTCTCTGGCGGAAATTGATGCAAAAGAACTCAATCGGGTCAATGTTTCTGATTGGACTGCTCAACGGTTTTCTTCCATGCGGATTGGTCTATATAGCTATTGCAGGTTCGGTTTCAACCGGGACCGCCCTGGGTGGAGCATTTTATATGGCCGTATTCGGCCTTGGCACCTTTCCGGTTATGCTGGCGATGTCGCTTGTTGGACAAATATTAAGTTTTAAGTTGAAATTGAAACTGCGAAAACTTCTTCCGGTTGGAGTGGCTGTTCTCGCGGTTTTGTTTATACTAAGAGGGATGTCCTTAGGGATTCCATATATCAGTCCCAAGATCGAAAAACAGGAAAGCGGCCAAACAACTGTCGATTGTTGTCACAAAAATATACCGACCGAAACCGTCCCGATAAAATAATACCCCATTTAAGGGGTATTATTACTAATAATTTTCTGATAAAATATTTCCCCACCCGATGGGTGGGATACCAAAATCTCGTATACCAAATAATTTATAAATTATCGATATGACTCTGAATCAGTTTGGCGTGGCCTTCCTCAAATCCTGCCAGATGCGTAAACACTTTTTTGCCTTCTTCTGATTCGGAATTATCGGCTAACCTGACAAACAGCTCCTGTGCTTCTATTTCCAGTTTCAGGGCCATATTCAATATTTCAAGCGGGCTTTTTAGATTTTTGACATTCTCAATCAGATCTTTGTGTTTTTCGGCCATCCTGGCATCGATCTCAGGTAATCCATCCTGTTTTAAGACATCAGCGGTGCTGATCCACTTCTCAGAACGGACCAAAGAATCAAATTGCCTTTCCAATATCTGGAAATGCTTTTTCTCTTCGGCGGCCAGATTTTCAAGAGTTTCCTTAATTCCATTAGCTTCAGAAAGCTTAATCGCCTCAATATAAAAAACATACGCCGCAACTTCGGATTGAATGCCGGTGGTTAAAGCATCGAGTATTTCAGGATTCACTGCCATATTAACTCCTAATAGTTTTATTAACCATGTCTCTTTCTATAAATTTACTTTCCAATACTAAGTCGTCAGCCTTAAAAAATCAAGCTGATATTGCCCGTATATTACATCAGCCGTTTGATTGATTATTATCCAAGCGCCACATCGAGGGTCATCATTACCGTAAAACCAAGAATCGCCCCCATGGTAGCGGCATGCGAATGTCCACCGGTCTGCGATTCCGGAACCAACTCCTCGATAACAACAAAAATCATTGCCCCGGCTGCAAAAGCAAGAGCATATGGCAAAATCGGACGGGCTATTATCACCAAGGCGGCACCAAGGACACCGGCAACAGGCTCAACGATACCGGAAAGTTGACCATACCAGAAACTTCGCATCCGTGAAAATTTTTCTCGTCGCAACGGCATTGAGACTGCGGTTCCTTCCGGGAAATTTTGAATACCGATACCAATCGCTAGCGCAATTGCTCCGGCCAATGTCGCTGATTCCAACCCGGCGGCAGCCGCACCAAAAGCAACTCCAACCGCCAATCCTTCCGGGATATTATGTAGCGTAATCGCCAAAACCAAAAGCGTGGTTCGCTGCCAACTTGTTTTGACCCCTTCGGCCTGATCGGTTGCCATACCGGGATGAAGGTGCGGCAGAATTTTATCTATGAGTCTTAAGAATACAGCTCCGGCCAAAAAGCCAACGGCAGCAGGTACCCATGAAGGAATGGCCTGCCCTTCAGACATCTCGATTGCCGGGGCCAATAGTGACCAATAACTTGCCGCAATCATTACTCCGGCGGCAAAGCCAAGCATACCATCAAGCGTTTTGCGCGGCATCTCTTTTACCGGAAAAACAAGCGCAGCTCCCAAAGCTGTCATAAACCAGGTAAAAATAGTTGCCAGCAACGCCTGCATAACAGGATGTAAACCCGCAAACCAATCAATCATAAATTTCTCGATTCAATATTAAAAATTCTAAAATTTCACAAAAAATTGTTCCGTATGAATCTGTCCCTTTTCCTTTTTTGAATGCTTCTTAAAACCTTCTTTTTTCAGCATTTCCAACATAGATTCAATCATCAACGGGTTCCCACACAGAAAGACATGCGTATTCTCGGGAGTCGGTTTTAATCCCCAGGCTTTTTCAAGGGTACCATCGGTCCATAATTTCTGGACAAAACCCTCATGCCCCTTCCACGGAATAACTTCCTCCTGTGCATTACTGAGGATCGGCAAATAAGTAAAGTTTTTATTGGCCGATGCCAAAGTTTTCAGCTCATCATTATAACCCAAATCGGTGGAATGGCAGGCACCGTGGATAACGGCGAAACGATGCCTCACCCCTGCGGCCAATTCAGAGCGGATCATACTTATATACGGAGCGACTCCGGTTCCTGTAGCGGCTAAGACTAAATTAAATTCACTGGGAACCTCTGATAATGTAAACATTCCCTTAAATTTGGTTCCCATCCATACTTTATCCCCCGATTTTAGATTTAATAGTCGTGGTGTCAGCGACCCTGTTCGGACCAAACTGATATAAAACTCAATATATTCTTTAGCAACCGAAGATGAAGCAATTGAATAGGCTCGCATTATTATTTTTTTGGGATCCATCGGACTTTCTTCGGCATCGGCTGATGGTGACCTTGGCGCCGAGCCTGGCAATCCCAAAACCCCGTACTGTCCCGGTTTAAAATCCGGCAGTTCCCATCCATCGGGAACAATCCTTAGTTTAACCAAACTGGGGGTTACTTCAATTCTCTGACTTACAATAGAGTTTAGCTCTTTAACAGCCATGATTTATTCAGTTCCTTTTTCATTACGTTATTTCTTCTTACTCTTCCGGCGAAAACTCATCTTTGCCAGCACCACACTCGGGGCAAATAAAATCATCCGGTAAATCATCAAATGATGTTCCAGGTTCAATTCCTTCCTCAATCCAACCTTCCATTGGATCATAGATCCAGCCACAAATATCGCAAATATATTTCTCCATGCTGCTTTTCCTATAATTGTAATTTATTTCCAATAGCCGCTAGTTATGTTCATCTATTATCAATATAACTTTAGTTAATTCTTCGTAGTAAGAAACTGACAATAAGCCATTCCGTCAACTATTATTTCAATCCAACAGATAATTTGATTTTTTGTCTTAAATTTATCGCAAACACCGGCTCCAACGATTGGATTTATCGATAATTCCAATCATTTTGATCTTCCTGATAATACCCTATTTTTATCAAACTAAATCAAATATTCAGCCGTAATAGCAGTTAAACTATATAAAGTTATTGACAATTAATATCGGGTGAAGTAGACTGGGGAGGGAATAAAATTCCCGCCTGTTTCGACTTCAGCGTAAAAACAGTATATTTTTAGGACGACGACTTGATTAGAATAGTGAATTTATATATTTTATTATATCAGGAGGTTAAATGCCCGCTTCTAAAAAGAAAACGGTAAAATCGAAAACAGATCAGATTGGATTACCCGACGAGACTATGCTGGGGCTTTTTTCAAATCTGTTGAAAACCAGATTGCTGGATGAGCGCTTCCGTAAGCTGTATCGCCAGGGCCGCTTTGCCGGGACTTATTTCTCGGCGGTTGGTCAGGAAGCAACAACTGTGGGACCAACTTATGGACTTCGCGATGAGGATCTAATCGCCCCTTCACATCGTGAGATCGGCGCCAGTGTCACCAAAGGTGTTCCGCTTGATAAGATCGCCGGCCAGATTTATGCCCGTGAAAGTTCTCCGGATAAAGGTAAAAGTCATCCCTGCCACTATGGTTGGAAAGCAAAAGGAGTTATTGCCCCCTCCTCGACATTAGCCGGACAAACTGTTATAGGTACCGGTTGCGCCATGGGTTTTCAAATTCAGAAAAGAGATAATGTCGTTCTGGCCTTTTTTGGAGAAGGTGCCACCGCGCGCGGCGGCTGGCATGAAGCGCTTAACTATGCCGGTATTTATAAACTGCCGATAGTCTATATCTGCCAGAATAATCTCTGGGCCGAATCGGTCCCAGCATCTTTGGCAGCGGCAATTACAGATTTTTCCGATCGCGCCAAAGCTTACGGTTTTCCAGGTGTTACAATTGACGGCAATAACGTCTTCACTACTCACAAAACTGCCGTCGAAGCAATTGACCGAGCGCGCAAAGGTGACGGACCGACGTTAATCGAGTGTAAGACCTACCGCTGGTATGGTCATTCGGAAATCGACCCGGCCGATTATCGCACAAGTCAGGAACTGGAAGAATGGAAAAGCAGAGATCCAATTAAATTTGCGGAAAAAACTTTGATGGATCTTGGCCTTCTTACCACAGCCAAATTAGAAGCATTGGTCGAACAGTTTAATCAGGAAATTGATGAGGCAATAGACGCAGTCGATAAAGATAAATATGCTGATCCGGAAGAAGCCTATAACGACGTTTATTCGGAACAGTTCCCTGTCCGACGAGTAGATTGGTAAAGGGGCGAAAATGAAAAAAACAACATTTATAGAAGCAATTACCGAAGCGCTTGATGAAGAGATGGCGCGCGATGAGAGAGTATTTTTAATTGGCGAAGATATTGGAATTTACGGCGGCGTTTTCAAGGCAACCAAAGGTTTACTCGATAAATATGGTGCTGCGAGAGTGATCGATTCCCCGATTTCGGAAGTCTATATCGCTGGCGGGTCAGTTGGTGCCGCTATGGTCGGGCTACGGCCTGTGCCGGAAATTCAATTTGCCGATTTTATTACCCCTTCAATGGATCAAATCATTCAGCAGATGGCTAAACTAAGATACCGCTCCGGTGGACAGTGGACCTGTCCGATGACCATGCGGGTCTGCTGCGGCGCCGATATCGGCGGCGGACTGTATCACTCGCAGACGAATGAACAGTGGTTTTTCTCACAACCGGGTCTGATTGTGGTGATGCCGTCAACTCCTTATGATGCCAAAGGATTATTAAAATCAGCCATTAGAGGTGACGATCCGGTAATTTATTTTGAACATAAGAGACTTTACCGCTGGATCAAGGAAGAGATTCCCGAAGATGATTTTACCGTTCCGATCGGCAAAGCTGCCTTGAGAAAAGAAGGCAGTGATGTTACTTTGGTCGCTTATGGCCTGATGTATCATCGCTCAATGGAAGCTGCTCTGGCGCTGGAGAAAGATGGTATTTCGGCAGAAGTTATCGATATGAGAACAATATTACCCTGGGATCGCGAAATGATATTGGAATCGGTTAAAAAGACTTCAAAAGCAGTTCTGGTTCAGGAAAGTTCAAAAACCGGCGGTGTTATGGCCGAAATTTCGGCGACAATAATGGAAGAAGTTTTTGATTATCTTGACGCACCGGTAACGCGTGTTTGCGGACTTGATGTTCCGGCGGTACCGTTTGCACCACCAATGGAGCATTATTTCCTGCCGAATGCTGAGAAAATATCAAAAGCGGTCAAAAAAATTATTGAATATTAGGGAGGCACTATGGAGTACAAGGTGGTGGTACCGCCATTGGGCGAATCAGTTGTTGAGGGAACACTGGTCAAATGGATTAAAAATGAGGGTGATACGATCAAGGTGGATGATGCCCTGGTTGAGGTCATGACCGATAAAATTAATGTTGAGATTCCCTCTCCTTACGCTGGTGTAATGAAAAAACATCTGGTCAAAATAGACACGATCGTCGAAATCGGACAAGAACTGGCTATCATGGAAGTCGAGGGTGATGTAACCGCTAGCAAAACATTCGATACCTCGTCAGCCAAAGGTGATGATAAAATACCACAGGAACAGACGGCGCCGATTCCTGCCGAGGAATTTACCGAAGCTGCTGCGCATCACCGTGAGCAGGGAATACATGCCGATGAAAAATCGATCAACGACGGCTTCAAGGCGATTAAATCATCACCGGTAGTACGACGTCTGGCTCGCGAACATTTTATTGATCTACGAAAAGTGCCGGGAACCGGTAATGACGGACGTGTAAGTAAAGAAGATGTAATAAAATATATCGATGCCCGTCATACGGTTGATCTGGTCAAACCCGATTTTGTCTTTCCTGACCTTGAACTGGAAGAGATTATCCCGGTCACCGGTATCCGTAAAGTCATCTCCGAACATATGGTTGCCTCGGCCTTTACTATTCCCCATGTTACAACTTTTGACGAATGCGATATGAGTCGAATCAAGGCCTGGCGTAAAAAGTATGTCGACAAAATCGAAAAAGAGCATGGTGTCAGAATTACTTATATGCCGTTTATTGCTAAAGCAATTATATTTGCGGCCAAAGAATTCCCGTGGATCAACGCCACGCTGGAAGATAATAATCTGCATGTCAAAAAGTATTTTAATATCGGGATAGCAGTTGCCCGCGATAATTCATTGATTGTTCCGGTAATTAAACATTGTGAGCAAAAATCGTTATTACAGATTGCCAAAGATATGCGCGAAATGGCTGACAAAGCCAACACCGATAAATTAAAGATCGAAGAAATCACCGGCGGAACAATTTCAATCACCAATGCCGGAGGTATGGGCGCGCTCGGTTCGACACCGATTATTGCCAAACCGCAGGTTGCTATCCTCGGTGTTCATAAGATTGTCGAAAAGCCGGTTGTACGTGATGGTGAAATAGTTATCAGACCGATTTTGAATTTTGGTCTGTCGTTTGATCATCGGGTGGTTGACGGTGGTTACGCCGTACAGTTCTTACGTAAGATGATTGAATTTCTGGAAGAACCCGATAGCTGGGTGCTTGGAGTTGTCTAAAAGTTAAGGATAATAGTTTTATGTCAAATAATTATAAATTGGTCGTTATCGGTGCCGGGCCGGGTGGATATGTCGCCGCAATTAGAGCCGCTCAGCTTGGGATCAAAACCGCAATAGTTGAAAAAGAATATATGGGCGGGGTTTGTCTCAACTGGGGATGTATACCCTCAAAAACGCTGCTGTATGTTACCGAGTTAAAAAGAACCCTTGAAGGTGCCAAACGGATTGGGCTGAATGCTGAAAATATCAGTATCGATCTTGATAAGATGCGTAAACATAAAGATGACACCGTTAAACGATTAACCGGGGGCGTCAAACTTCTCCTGGAAAAAGCAGGCGTGACAATCCTGCAAGGTGCGGCATCGTTTAAATCAAAAAATGAAATAGAAATATCTGACGGCAAAAACACAACCGTTGTCACATCAGATAATTTTATTATCAGTACTGGTGCCTCACCGATTGAACTGCCGATGCTTAAATATGATGGCAAAAAGATTCTTGGTGCTCGCGAAGCGATTGAGATTCCGAGTGTACCAAAAGAGATGCTGGTGGTAGGTGCCGGACCAATTGGTGTCGAAATGGCGACCGTGTATCAAACACTTGGTGCCAAAGTGACGATTGTCGAGATTTTTGATGCCGTTTTGCCAACTCTTGATGAAGAGATTTCGGCGGCCTCAGAAAAAGCGCTAAAAAAACAGGGAATGAATATTCTGCTCTCTTCCAAAGTTGTCTCATCAAAGATCAACAAAGACAAAGTTGAGGTTAGCATTGAAACTCCCGATGGCAAAAAAGATTTCAGTTTTGATATGGTTCTGGTCTCAGCCGGAATGAAGCCGAATTCTGGAAATCTTGGTCTTGCGAAAATTGGCGTGACAATGGATAACCGCGGCTTTATAGAAACAAACAATAAGATGCAATCAAATATCTCGAATATTTATGCCGTCGGCGATGTCGCCGGTGGTATGTTGCTAGCCCATAAGGCTTCACACGAAGGTATCGTTGCCGCTGAAGTAGTTGCAGGAGGATCGCATCAAGCCGATTGGAAAGCTGTCCCTTACGCCGTTTTCACCGACCCGGAGATAGCAGGAGTCGGAATGAGTGAAAAAGAAGCGGTAAAAGCCGGGAAGAAAATCAAAATCGGGCGATTTCCATACCGCGCGGTCGGCAAAGCGATTGCCACTCTGGCCTCGGAAGGATTTACAAAAATCATCTCTGATGCCGACACCGATGAGATCCTGGGAATTCATATATTTGGACCGCATTCCGGCGATATCATCTTTACAGGCACCGTTCTAATGGAGATGGACGGCACCACCGAAGATCTTGGTCAGATGATGGCGGTACATCCGACGCTATCAGAGGCAATGATGGAAGCTGCTATGAACGCCGATAAAAAGGCAATTCATATTCCGAATTAGATTGAATATTATTATAAAGGGCAGGTTGTTTTGGCAATCTGCCCTTTTTTTACGTATTTATGTATGATAATATGCTGAATAATTAATTAGCTTTAGGAAGTTATGTTTTTAATAGATTTTATTTCGCAGGCTG
>JAQBFG010000313.1:0-11933 GCA_032123495.1 Candidatus Zixiibacteriota bacterium
CAGCGTCGCGGCAGAATAAATTTTTGACAGCATTTTCAGCTCTCCCCTTATAAGCATTTTGTCGCATAATTAAATTGTATTACCTATAAGGATTATAGGTGGAGAGACTGACAACTACTGTCAGTGAAAATTGAAAGCAAAGAAAATAGTATTATAATTCTGTAAAGGACTTATTATTCTTCCAAAAAGAGAATTATTTGGCGATCCAAATCGCTGTTCGATCCATCGAATACAAGTTCCCCGGTTCGACCGTAATAGATATATTTATCTTCAGGAATCTCAGCATGACTACATACTTGCGAATAAATAGTGCCCGAGCCATCCGCAGAGGTGTCAATAACGATTTCCAACCCATTACCAGAAACAGAATATTCGCCCGTCACATCACAGAAATCTCGGTCTTGTCCAGCTGTTAAGATGGTGTCAAGTTTCATTATAAAAACACCACCGGCGGTAAATCTGAAGTCCATTGTATCTACCAGAGTTACAACGTCCATACCATCCAATTTAACAATTGAATATGTACCGATATAATCCATCGGCTCAAATACTATATTGCTGCCTGTTCCATTTTTTTCGCAAGATATAATAATTGCAAATGTGAATATTAGAACACTTAAAATCGACAGTATTATTACCTGTTTTGATTTAGACATATTACCCCTTTCGTAAAGACAAAAACGCCCCCGATAAAAGCGAGGGCGTAAAAATAATTATTTTGCGTCTGGCTGCCTGGTCAGAATCGCAATTTTTTTCCGGTCATTGGGAATATCAAACTGCTCAAGATACAATGTATCGGCAGCATCATCCGGACGCGCCCATTGAATGGAAAAAACATCCTCGGGAACATCATCGAGAGTACAAATATCTTGTGATATCTGAGCAATCGTCAAAGTAAGATTTGACTCAACCGTATATGATCCACTAAAATCGCAAAATACTCTTTCGCTTATACTTGGGAAATCACAGATATGTGTTTGATCAGTAAAGGTCCAGTGAACAACATCTTCCTTTGTTATAGTAGATCCTGAAACATTATTAATGACATAATATTTCCCGATATAAAACCCTCTCAAACTGGTCGGCGGAGGCACAAAAATGTCTTTGGCGCAACTTAATAAAAGAAGCGTAACAAATGTCAACAGCATTAATTTTTTAATGTTACCCATTTTTTTGATACTCTCTATGTTATTCATTCCATTTTCTCCTGACCTTTGGTCCTATCTTCCAGACTCAAATTGCCATAATTCTGTTTATTTCACAGCCAATAAAATACAGCAATTCTGCCGGCAAAACAACAGTTTTCTTATTTTTCTTTCAATTCTTTCAAATTTTTCCAATTTTTCGCTGAATTCCACCCGGCTTTTTCACTCATTTCCCCTCCCAAAAATAAGCTATTCCCCTCTTTTAAAATACAACCTTGCCTAATTCCTAATTCTATTGCTGATGACGTATGGAGAAGCTAAAATGTTTAGATAAAATAATAATTTTATACCGGGTGCGGCAACCCGACATCACAAAACCGGGAATTCATCTTCAGTCTCCTGCCCGGCAATCCTCAGATTGACCGACCAGTTGCCAACTCTATACTATTCCGGCGAGTCTGAGGACCGACTCGGCACAGCATATTGAATTACTTGCAAATTGACAAATTCCCCGTAACCTCTTCTCTTTCATACTTGTCCAACGAAATGGGTTCATTACCAGCTGATAGCTGTTTGTCATTTTTCACTTTTTGGGAACTATTAATTCGGTGATGATTTTGTTAATCATTTGAGATTTTACGAATTGGCAAATCATAAATAAAAGCTCCTTCCTTAAATTATAAATATTCCTTTATCTGACTATTGGGAGTAATCCTAATTACCATTGATTTGATATTGATTTTGAATTGGCTATAAGATACCTTCGTACTATGTCGATGGTGCTATCTAATACTTCTTGACTATATCGGAAAATGTTATATAATTTAAAATATGACTCGACCATAAAATCAGTGTTACTTTTCGGCTTAATGCCTTACTGCAAACGTTTCGATCGAGTTTTAAAATGATTATTGCGATAGATGATGGATTATCTATCTGGTGCTAAAAGGGATAAATATTTTACAGAATTTTATCTAAAGAGGAGGTAGCGCCATATACCATATTTTCTAATCAGTACTTATCATAATTTTCTTTTCAATTAATTCTTGTCAGAGGTCAAAATAATGAAATGTTTCTTATCTTTTGTAATTGGGATTTTGTATTTTCTGAGTTTATCCTCAGTTGCATCTGAAAATATTGAAATTGTCAACAATCCCGATATTCCCTCACTAATCGGCTATTCAAAAGGTTCTATTGTTATTCAATATGGCGAATCGGCCGGGTTGATCGATCCTCAACAAACCCGTGATGGAATAGCTACTGTTGGGATTAATTCTTTGGATATTCTTTCGGAAAAATACAAAATCACTAATATCAAACCGCAATTCCCCGGTGCCAAACCAATAATGTTTGAGGGAGAAATTATTGATTTATCGCGTGATTATATAATCAGATTTGATACCGATGCCAGCATTGATGAAATCGTAACGGCCTTCCGTGAAAATGAAAATATATCAAAAAGTCAGCCAATTGAAATTTATCACTTTGATACTGCTCCGAATGATCCCGAATATATCAATCAATGGCATCTGAACAAAGTTGATGATCATGATATCGATGCCCCCGAGGGATGGGATTCTGAAACCGGTAGTACCGACATTGTTGTTGCTATCCTTGACTCAGGAGTTCGGTATTTTCATAAAGATCTGGGCGGAAGCAATGCATCATACAGCAATCCTTCCGAAAGCCGGGGAAATATGTGGATAAACTGGACGGAAAAGAATGGTCAAGCCGGAATTGATGATGATTCGAACGGATTTATAGATGATTGGATCGGCTGGGATTTTCTTTCGGATGATAACGATCCGCGCGATTTGAATGGGCATGGAACACATCTGGCTGGAATTGTTGCGGCTGGTACCAATGATGGCTATGGTTCATCCGGAGTGGCTGGTGGCTGGCAAAACGGAACTCTTCCGGTCGAAGGCAATGGCGTCAAAATAATGGCTTTAAGAGTGGGCGATTCGAGCGCGGATATGGCGCTGGCTGCTCAGGCCTTTTACTACGCAGCAATTAATGGTGCCAAAATCGCCAACTGCAGCTGGCCATCCGGTAATAGCGGAAACCTTGATGATGCCATCGCATATTTTTTGGCCAACGGCGGAATCATTTTTAAATCGGCAGGGAATCTCAACTCCCTGGTGCCGGACTATATCAACGGGCTTGAGAGTGGCGCTGTTATTTCTGTCGCCGCAACAGATTCACTTGACAAAAAAGCAGATTTCTCAAACTATGGCCAATGGGTTGATATCTCGGCTCCGGGAACTAACATTATAAGCACTGATCATAAAAACCAGGCACTTGAAACCGATTTTTGGACCGCAAAAAGCGGTACCTCGATGGCCTCACCAATGGCCGCCGCGACAGCCGCATTAATCTGGTCCCATTGGCCGCAATGGAACCGGGAGCAGGTAATAACGTGGCTTCTGGAATCTAGTGTTGATAATATTCGACCATATCTGGATCTGCAACACTCCGTAAATATGGGGTCAGGACGAATCAATATTTCAAAAGTGCAATGTCCTAATAATGAATCTGAGGAATGGAATCAAGTATATGCCGTCAACAAATCCGATTTGGCAGTTGATATCCTTCAAATTTCCACAGGGGAGTACATGACTCTAACCAATGGCTCGGATATCAATGAATCAATTGCGAGTGACTTCAATATTTATTTACAAAAAATAAATGCCTATGGTTGTATGGAATGGTCCAAATCAGTTGAATATTCTTCCACCAATGAGTTAAATGCCCAGCAGTTTATACAGACTTCAAACGGCGGTTATCTCATTGTGGGTGAATTACAAGTGCAGTCTGATAATAAAGATGTCCTGGTGATAAAAGCCGATTCGGATGGAAATAAAATTTGGCAAAAGAACTTTGGTGGACCTTATGAACAAGGCGGGTCCGATGTTCTTGAAACCTCTGAAGGTGATTATATCATCATTGGATCTGGAGAAAATGCTTTAGGCAATAATGATGTTCTCCTAATGAAAATAGACGGTGATACCGGAGATAGTCTTGGGGCGGTGCAGTATGGTCAGGATGGCATTACAGCAGGGGAATCAGGACAACAGATACTGGCCGATCACTTTGGGGGTTACATTGCTATGGCGTCGGTTGATAACGGCTCGGTATATTTCCTCTGGTTGGATAACAATCTCGACAGTACCAAAACGATAGTTTATTCTAAATTGAGCATGGACATATTCCTGGGAGATATCGAATTGACTTCGGACAATGGGTATATCAGCGCAGGTAATATTTCTTTGGAACCATCCGGTTCAAACCAACAAGATATCTTTGTTTTAAAATTGGATTCTGAGGGTATTGAGTGCTGGTCAAGGTCGTTTGGGGAACCGAGCTATAATGAATCCGGATGGGGCATTGAAGAGTTGCCTGATGGTAGTTTTATTTTGGCCGGAGAAACCGACGCGGCAGGTCCAATGGTAAGAAATATTGTATTGTATAAGACCAACGCTTGCGGAAATTTGCACTGGGAACAAACATTCGATGAATCCGGCGATAAATATCCAAAAGAAATCATTCCGACAATTGATAGCGGTTTTATCATTTGCGGTAGTAGTAGAGAAACTTATGAAACTTATGGACATAGCTACGTAGTCAAAATCCCTGAGCAGCAATCATATCTTTGCGGCGATGTTAATGGTGATGGTAGCGTAAATATTCTGGATGTAGTATATATTATCAACTATAAATATAAGGGCGGTTCCGCGCCTGATCCGGTTAATCGAGGTGACGTTAACTGTGACGGTAATGTGAATATTCTGGATACAGTATATTTAACAGATTTCAAATATAAGGGCAGCGATGCCCCCTGTCCTTGCAATTAGTTTTATATTAAGCTGGATAAAATAAATAGTATTAAAGAAAACCCCCGCCAAAAGCGGGGGTTTTTTATTTCAATTCGCCGAATAAATTCGAGAAACTATTTATCGCGTTCGGCGGTTTTTGATTTCTCTTTGATCGTCGCCTGGGCAGCCGCCAATCTTGCAATCGGGACCCTGAATGGGGAGCAGGAGACATAATCAAGTCCGGTTTTATGACAAAACTCGATCGAATCAGGATCGCCGCCATGTTCACCGCAGATCCCGATTTTTAAATCGGGCTTGACTGATCTGCCTTTTTGGGTCGCCATTTCGACTAACTGTCCAACACCGGATTGATCGATTGAAACAAATGGATCTTTTGGTAAAATGCCTTTATCAACATAATGACTTAGGAATTTGCCGGCATCGTCGCGCGAGAAACCCATCGCCATCTGGGTCAGATCGTTGGTACCGTAACTGAAAAAATCTGCCTCGACGGCAATTTCATTGGCAGTTAGAGCTGCTCGTGGGATCTCAATCATAGTTCCAATCAGGCAATCAAGTTTCCGAACTTTATACTTTTTCATCGTTTCGCCGATAATCCGCTCGACCACTTCTTTTTGATTTTTAAATTCATTAACATGACCAATCAACGGAATCATAATCTCCGGACGAGCATTTTTGCCCTTTTTGTTTACTTCGCAGGCAGCTTCGACAATCGCTCTCACCTGCATCTCGGTAATCTCCGGATAAACGATTCCCAAACGGCATCCACGATGACCCAGCATCGGATTAACCTCTTTGAGTTCATCGATCCGCCGGAGAATCATGCTCAGATGATCATTTTTCTCATCGTAATCATCATCTTTTTTATCCAGCTCATTAATCTGTTCTTCAATCTTCTCCCGTTCCGGTAAGAATTCATGGAGAGGCGGGTCAAGAGTTCTGATTGTAACCGACATTCCGCTCATAGCTTCGAACAGGCCCTTGAAATCTTTTTTCTGGAAAGGAAGAAGTTTATCGAGAGCGGCCATACGATCTTCGGTAGTTTCGGCCAGAATCATCTCCTGTACGATCGGTAGTCTTTCTTCGGCAAAGAACATATGCTCAGTACGACATAGTCCGATTCCCTCAGCTCCATATTTTTTGGCCTGATTGGCATCATTTGGAGTATCGGCATTGGCTCTGACGCGCAATTTTCTGATGTCATCGGCCCAACTCATATATTCTGAGAACTCGCCTGAAAGTTCCGGTTCAATTGTTGGGACTGCACCTGACATAACTTCACCGGTGGAACCGTTAAGAGTGATCACATCACCTTCTTTGAAAATGAGTTTGCCAATTTGCATCTGTTTTTTGGCCGCGCGAACACGGACTGCTTCACAGCCAGCGACACAGCATTTACCCATACCACGAGCAACCACGGCAGCATGCGAAGTCATTCCGCCCCGAGCCGTTAAAATACCGTTGGCCGCATTCATACCTTCGATATCATCGGGATTAGTTTCCTGTCTGACCAGGATGACACCTCTGTTTTCGCCACCATGTTTAACGGCATCTTCGGAAGTGAAGTATACTTTACCTGAGGCGGCGCCGGGAGAAGCCGGCAATCCTTTGGCAATCGGTTCATATTTGGCATTTGGGTCAAGGCGTGGGTGCAGCAACTGGTCCAACTGGGCCGGTTCAATGCGCATTAAGGCTTCTTCTTTGGTAATCAGTTTTTCCTTAACCATATCAACGGCAATCTTCAAAGCGGCCTGGACGGTACGTTTACCGGTCCGGGTTTGAAGCATGTACAACTTGCCTTCCTGAATGGTAAATTCAAAATCCTGAACATCACGATAATGTTTTTCAAGTTTGGTCGTAATCGTCTTAAGCTGTTTGAAAACATCCGGCATTTCCTGACCAAGTTCTACTATCGGATGTGGTGTCCTCACACCGGCAACAACATCCTCGCCCTGAGCATTGAGGAGATATTCACCATAAAACTCCTTGAAGCCATTGGCAGGATTACGCGTAAAGCCAACACCGGTTCCGGAGCTGTTACCCATATTGCCAAATACCATCGTTTGGACATTAACTGCGGTGCCAAGATCACCGGGAATATTATTCAGTTTCCGATAGCTGATCGCCCGGGGATTGTTCCAAGAACGAAAAACAGCGTCGCGGGCCATACGTAATTGGACATAGGGATCTTCCGGGAATGGCTCACCTGTTTTTCTTTTGATAACCGCTTTGAACTTTTTAATAATATCATTAAGATCGGCCACCTGCAGTGATGAATCCTGTTTGATTTTTCTTGAAGTCTTTTTGGCTTCAATAATCTCTTCAAACTTCTCTTTGTCAATATCGAGAACAACATTCCCAAACATCTGGATAAATCTGCGATAGTTGTCAAAGGCAAAACGTTCATTGTTGGTCATAGCGGTGAAACCTTTGAGCGTATCCTTATTAAGACCAAGGTTCAGCACCGTATCCATCATACCAGGCATTGAAAATTTTGCGCCCGATCTGACTGAGACCAAGAGCGGTTTTTCCGCATCACCAAATTTTAATCCAACCAGCTTTTCAATTTTGGCAATCTGATTTTCAAGGTCATTATCAATATCAGCGGGAATCGCCATATCATTTTTGTAGTATAAATCGCAAACTTCAGTGGTAATAGTAAAGCCGGGAGGAACATTGATACCAATGCGGCTCATCTCTGCCAAACCGGCACCCTTACCGCCAAGTAAATCTCGTAGATTTGTATTGCCATCGGCTTTGCCGCCACCAAAGAAATAATAAGGCGGATTAGTCGCTGTAAATTGTGTCTTTTTTGTTTTTTTCTCTACAGACTTCGTCGTCTTTTTCTTTTCCGGCTTTTTGGTTGCCTTGGTTTCATTCTTTTTCACTTTTTTGACCTTCGCAGTTTCTTTCTTAGGTGTAATAGATTTCTGAATCGTTTTCTTTTTTACTGTCAGCGCCTTTTTCTTTGCTGTCGTGGTTTTCTTCTTTGGTGCCTTCGCTGCCTTGGTGTTCGTTTTCTTTTTCGCCGCAACCATACTGGCCTCCAAATTAATTACATTTAATTTGCAAATTACGCTGTTTTTTGATTTAATCAATATAAAAAGGCGGATTAGACGAGAAAATCCCAAATTCCGCCTTGTTCAAATTTTAATTTTTTGCCTTTTATTGGCTATTGATTCTCAGATTTTAGATTTTACATGGTAAATAAACGTTCACCACTAATAATCTTTTCCAGAATCTTGAGAGTTTTCTCGACTGGTGCATGCATAATATCGGTCGTATTAAAAGTGCCTCGGACAACCTCACGCGGGCAAACAAAATTAGCCTTACCCCGGCCGCCTCGAACTTTTTTCTTGTGGGAAAGGTTATATTGCCTTTGATATTCCTTGGCTTTGTCCTTATGAAGCTGGTAATATCGTCGCTGATATTCCCGACGTGCCTCAGGAGTCGATAGTTTTCCCTTACTCTTTTTTGCTTTTGCACCGCTTTTGGCTTCCATACTAACAGACGCCTTATTTTTTAGCCCATCCTTTGCCGTTGCTTTTTTCTTGACTGAAATTATGGTTTTGGTGCCAGCGGAACCTAAAGTTCTCGCCATCCCCCACCTCGCTTTCGAATTATAGAAGCTAATTGCCAAACGGGTTAGATAGTCCGCCTTGTTTATATTATATGTTATACGCACAATTATAGCAACAGATTAATTATTTGTCAAGGAAAAACCAACTTTTTTTTAAAAAAACTTATGCACCCTCAACGGACTAAAGAAGTTACAAAATAATAAAAATGAACTTTTCATAATCTAATGTAATTGAACATATTACACATTTATAAATGTCCATTAAAAAAGCCCCGTTAAAACGGGGCTTTTCAGGTGTATCATTAATACTCGGTATCTATGCAGTTGACCGCTTGTTTCCTATGAACTTGATCAGTTCGTACAGCCCAAGTACTGCAAAAATTCCAAATGTAATAAACCAAATAGTCAAAAATGCTCCATTGGTACCGCTCCAACTAAGTTTCGAATAATCGCCCAGCACCTGTATACGCTGAATAAACAGAGAAATACGGGCCATGACGGTATAACCGAAAGAGGTTCCAAAACCGAGCATTAGAATCCAGATTCCCAATTGCGCAATACCTTTGAAAACGCCGGTATGCTCCTTTGAAAAGAAGAAATAGAACAGCGTGGCCAGAACACCAAAGAAAATTATCAACCCGGAGTAGCCCGAAGTCGGATCCAGGTATCCATTTCCAAAGAAATTCTCCCAGTTGATCTCACGCATTGTTGAGTACAATTGCATATTGACGCGGTTTCTCATCTCCAGCGGAATCGACAGACCGGTTGCAATACCGAGATATATGGCAATCGGCCAGCGACTGACCCATGACCATTTCCTTGAAAACCGGGTCCACATCATCATTCCCAACGCCATCGGAATCAGATACCAGAAATTGCCTTCACCGAGGCGATTAAATAGATTTGGCTGCAGACCGTTATGCCAGAGAATAATTACAAAATAACCGGCTGAAACGCCAACCACAAGATGCTCGGCGAGTTTATACATCGGATTATCTCTATAAAGAAACGAGAACGTCGCCAGAGTAAAAAATGCACCCAGGCTGGTCCATAAAAATGTTCCCATCGACATTACTTCCATATTAAACTCACCTCCTTAAAGACGTTTTTTACGTCGGGATACTAAGAAACCGACATTGCCGAGGACAATAAACGCGATAATGACCATATGTGCATACAACTGCACGCGCATCCCATCCATTGCTCGTCCGGGGTTATCTGCCATTTTTTCATATTGTGCCGCTCCAAGTAAGCCGCCAAGAATTCCAAAAACCTGTCCGGAATTTAGATATGGATAATAATCGGCCGCCATAACTCCGGTTAGACCGAGAGCCAACGGAAAGTTGTACCTTCCCTGACCGTAGGTGATCCACATATCAACACCACTGGTTCCTGAAATATCAATCACGCATTTAACCTGATCATAGTTTTGAACACCCTCCATGATCGGGTGATCATCAAGCGGGGTTCCATAGTAGTCGGTTGGAAAAGGCAGTCTAAAATTCTGCCCCATGCCGACAATAACAAGGGCCGGATACGGTTTATATCCGAGAAAAATATAGTCAATACCATTGACTACTTCCCGTCCCTCATAGAAAACACCGTTATATGTTTTATCAACTTTAATTGAATCACCGATATCTCTGATAGCCTGATCAGCCATACCCGGTCCGTTCTGAGAAAGCGATGTAAAAATCACCTTCAGCTTTTTTCGGAAGGCATGTTCGACAATTGAGTAGGTCATCGGGTGCATTTCGGCCAAAGAGTTCGGATCATAATCGATCGCGACAAAGATAATGTCGCCTTCCTTGAGCGTATCAACAAAATTATAAACACTCTCAACTTCACCAGTGACAATGATCTTAATTGGGAAGGGAATAACATAAGTAACAACGCAAACTATTGCCAGAAGGAGGAAGACCCAGCGGCGATCTAACGACATAATTCGATCAAATATATTCATAGTTTCCTCCTCAATCCTTGCCCAGGTAATTACGTTCAATGCCCAAAATTACTTTCAGGGCGGTTGCCACAATTCCCAGACCAACACCGATGATAATACCTCTTTTGGCCGCAAGATTAGGAACATTCAAAAGCCATGAAGCGGTTTTTTCCATATACTCGGCAAAAAATGGACCTATATATGGATTGAAACGCAACATCACTATCAGAGCGGCAACCAAAAGTAAGGTCGCCAATAGTGACCGGGCGCGGAATGCGCGATAGGCGGCTGAAGCAATAAAAAAGGCCAAAAGTGAAAACATCGTTGCCTGAATCGGTATCATTATATAGTCGAAGAAATGAATAAACATAAAATTCTGCAGACCTTCGGCAGAGAAGAAATTTCGGCCATAATCAAAACCAAAAAATGTCATCGCCACTAAACCAAAAAGGGTAACTGCGGCGTACTGCCAGTTATCTTTTCTTTTCTGGATCTTATCCCATGAGACTCTGATCAATGACCAGATTCCAAGAGCCAGGGCGAAGATGCCAATAATATAGACCCAATCAAGCAGAAATTCAAAAATAGTTTCGGATATTTCATGAGGGACAAAGTACTGGAATATCATGAAGACACCGAATATAAAAACAAGCGCAAGCGGTAATTGTCTTTTCATAATTCCATCCCTCCTTAATTAGGGCCGCCTAAAAGGTTAGTAAAGAAAGAGTTGGGAACCTCGAACATCCGAGCCAAACCATCCCAACCCAAGTTGATAGTAATAAAACCTAATAATGCACATATTATAACACCGGCTTTGGCATAATCCTGAGCTTTGAGTGAACCCAGCAGAATCGGTTCGCGGCCAAGATAGGCAGAAGCGGCATAAAGTTCTTCGCCGATAAGAGTATAATCGCAGGCAACCACAAAGAATGGGATCTGTGCAATTTCATCGGTTCCGGCGATCTGAATCGAACCAGCCAGAGCACCGGTTTCGGCCAGAATCAAGGATTCGGCAAAAAACTTGCCCATATAAATGTTAGTTGCAGGAAGTTCGCGAAGCATGGTACCATTAACAGCCGCAACATAAGCAAACTGTGATTGGGTCACAAAATATACCATATCATCGGTATAAGCATCGGCACGACCGGCATCCATATAACTCGCCTTGACCGTTTCCTGAGCGATCGTCATCACAATCGGGTCATAACATGGTACAATCAAACCGGTTTGATACTCGGCTACTTTTTTGGCAACACGACCCAAAATAGTAAATGAGGCAATCGTCGCGATCTCCGATGCAACACCAAGGCCCATAACATACAGAATCGGTTTGCCCATCTCGGTGGCTCGGCCGATAGCTTCATCAACCGCCTCAATACCAGCCAAACGCCTGACAAACAGGGTGGCACCACTTTTGGCCCTTCTGATGA
>JAQBFG010000314.1:0-3004 GCA_032123495.1 Candidatus Zixiibacteriota bacterium
TTCTTTTAGAAATTTCCAGAATGCACAACTGGAGTTTCCTGATGGTATCAATGTTTTTTCGGGGAAAAACGGATCTGGCAAGACTAATTTATTGGAAGCTATCTTTGTATTACTTTTGGGTCGTTCGCAGCGTGGTGCACCGGATAAGCTGTTATTACGCGAGGGTGATGAATATTATCGCATCGAGGGACAACTGACAGCCGATAAGAAAAATTACTCATCGGCAATTGCTTATCAAAGAGGCGGGCGAAAAAGAATCCAAATTGAAAAGGTGACAGCCAAAACATCGGAGCTTTTTGAACGGCATTCGGTTGTATCGAGCGCACCTGAGGATATTGCGATATTATCAAGCTCGCCATCATACCGTAGAGATTTTATTAATCTGTACTTATCGCAAGCCTCGCCGCGATACATCGCCGATCTGACCGACTACCAAAAAGCATTGACTCAGAAAAATGCTTTTCTAAAACAGGAAAACAATACAGCTGAGACACCGTATGATGATTTAATAGTTGAGTATGGTTCATTAGTGATGCTGGCTCGGTATAATTTCATTGAAGAAATTAAAATCACCGCGGCATCGGCTTATAAGAAAATATCAAAAGGAATGGAATTTATTACGACTTATAATCCATCGGTAGCTTTACCAGATAGTGACATATCATTAGATACTGTTAAAAGCAGCTTTGCTGCAAAACTTAAACGAAACGCTCAACGTGAACGAATAGTACAGATCGCACTGGTCGGACCGCATCGCGATGAAATAGATTTTGCAATCGGTGAGTTTCCGGCGCGGTCATACGGCTCCCAGGGAGAGCTAAGAACGGCGACGGTGGCGCTTAAGATGGGTGTCTTTGAGTATCTTAAATCGATTCGTAACGATATGCCGATTTTGTTATTAGATGAAATCTTTGCCGAACTCGATGAATCCCGCAAAGAATTATTGGTGGAAACATTCGGCAATTTCGGTCAGGTCTTTTTGACCAGCGCCTCAGGTCTGCCGGAAAGTCTATCTAACAATAGCAGGCGGTTTGAGATAGAGGATGGAGAAATAAAAGAGTAGGTCGAAATCTCGAAGAGTTTCGACAATTAATTTGGAAATAAATTATATGCGGGGTGCGCCACCCTGTCAGCCTAAATGAAACGCAAAATATAAAAACTCAGTAGCGGTAAAGGGGCAAAAAAGATGTCATTTTTGAAACAAGTAGGGGCGGGCGTTCTCAGCAATTTATTATCCAAAATAATCATAGGGTGTATTTCCCTATTCTTGACTGTCTTTGGCATTAAGCTTATGTTTTTTGATAAGGTTGAACATTCAAAATTGGATGAATCTAATAATGGAAGCGAAACAAACTTGCCAAACCAACTTTTGAATGTTCAAGGTGTTCTACCATATTCCGAAAACATATTAATTTTGGACAGTAATCTCTATATTAAGAACGATTTTAATGAATTTGTTATTGGCGGGAAAAATCTATCCAAAATCAGAATTGGTGTGAGGTCATATAAGGGTAACGACATAGTTTTGTTAAAAAGAAATATGCCATTTGAATTATATTGCAGAATCAGAGACTTGCCCCAAGTTGAAATGGAATATAAAAGCCGATATTATAGACTGACGATATCCCAAAATGTCCAATATCATTACAAATTGGAACACAAAAATAATATTACAATGGATTTAAAGTCTGTCATACAATGTTCACTGTCCGATGAAGCCACCGAATAGACTAATTATTCTCATGAAATAGAATATTTTTTTTGAAAAGAATAATTAATTTACTTATCTTCCCATATGCCACGACTAAACATAAAAGCACTTGATAAGTAGATGTAGGTCGGGTTCTGAGCGGAACGAAGTTAAGCGAAAAACCCGACAATTATATTAAAAAAATGTCGGGTTTCTCATTTCGTTTTACTTCATTCGGAACCCGACCTACACTAATAATTCCTTTTGAAAACCAACTAAAATTTTCTTATCTTCCATTATGCCGCGACTGAACATAAAATCACTCGATAAGTTTTTCAAAGAGACCAAAGTGCTCGATAATATCAATATCGAAACAGTCGATGGTGAATTAGTAGTCATTCTGGGACCGTCTGGATGTGGCAAATCGACATTGCTACGGCTTATCGCCGGACTGGAACAACCTGACGAAGGCGAGATCTGGATCGGCAATAATAGAGTCGATGAACTTCCGCCGCGCAAGCGGAATGTAGCGTTGGTGTTTCAAAACTATGCGCTTTATCCGCATATGTCTGTCAGACAAAATCTTGCATTTCCATTAAAAGTCGCCAAGGTTAACAAAAAAGAGATACACGAACGAGTGCTGGCGACCGCAACGATGATTGGCCTCTCAGACAGACTCGATTCCCGCCCTGCCGAGCTCTCCGGTGGACAGCGGCAGCGGGTAGCACTGGGACGGGCGATAATCCGGAAACCTGATTTATATTTACTCGACGAACCGCTGTCCAATCTCGACGCTGATCTTAGAAATAGAATGCGCCGCGAACTGGTCGAGATACAGCGCCAACTTGGTACTACCACTGTTTATGTCACCCATGATCAAACCGAAGCGCTAACAATGGCTGATCGTCTAATTGTTATTGATAAGGGCAGAATCAAACAGATCGGGACAGTTGAGCAGATTTACAACAAACCGGCCGATATTTTTGTCGCTTCGTTTGTCGGGACCCCAAAGATAAATATTATTGATGGTTTTATCAGTAATGGGACCATCAAACCGTTTAATCTCTCAACTATTTTTCTGC
Organism: Candidatus Zixiibacteriota bacterium; assembly: GCA_032123495.1. Lineage (GTDB taxonomy): Bacteria > Zixibacteria > MSB-5A5 > GN15 > PGXB01 > JAAERC01. The sequence goes on from JAQBFG010000314.1 coordinate 2,773, forward strand.
CATCCGATTATAATTCACGCGAAGTGACAATCGGTATCCGCCCGGAAGATATCTTTATCGATAACGACAGCAACCTGCAGGGCAAAATAACCTCGGTTGAATATCTTGGCGACCGGAGCCTTGTGACAATTAAGTATTCAGAATTTTTTCTTACAATAAGCACCGAACCGGCCAAATATATGACAGGTGATAAAATCACTTTCAGCATCAAACCGAGCAAAGCCTTCCTCTT
>JAQBFG010000315.1:0-3031 GCA_032123495.1 Candidatus Zixiibacteriota bacterium
AGGCCATAGATTGGAGAAACAATCACCATCCCATATATATTGCAAGACCATTATATCGGGAAAACGACAAATACAATAAATCCCAATATATAGGAGTTATAATGTCTGAAGAATTAGAAAAGACAATCAGAGATTATGAAGAGGCAATGACTGAATATAGCAAATTTGTTCTCATTAAACCTCTGGCCGATGAAACTCCTAAGCCAATCGATACTGGGGCCATGAAAATCGCATCCGGCCGACTGATGAATGCCATTGGAAGGTTGAATGAAGCTCGGGGAGTAATACCGCACAAGTAATATCCATAAAGTCGCAATAGCGGAAATTGAGAATCTTTTAATAATTACTTAAATAATTAACATATTTGGTTTAGGATGATAATATGGAAGTAGCTATTTTGTTAAGTTTGGCCGCTTTTTTTGTCGCTCTGCTGAGTTACCATCACCAAAAAAGAGAAACCCTAAGGGGAGAAATAAAACAAATTTACATTTGTCAGATAAATGTCAAATCTACTATGGAATTAGTAAAAATGATACTTTCATCCATGAAAAAAGATGCACCATCGGAAGAAATTCGAACAGCAATTAGTAATTTGGAGGATAAAGATTCGGAAATTATAGTTGGCACCGAGGAAATTTTAATGCATCTGGAGTCTTTCGATAAAAAAGCCTATAAAATAATTTGGATGCCCAACCTAAATAAGGAGTTTAATCAGCTACTCCTAAAAAGCCACAAGCATGAAAAGGAAGCAATGGTGCTATTGGAAGAGACTAAAAACATAAGAGAAGAATATTATAACCTATGAAATACTGTCTCAATTTATTTTCGTAGATGGCGCAGCTGGGTCGCCCACCGCTTGCGGTCGGTTTCTTATTGCAATAAAATTGTAATCATTCTCTTTCTCAACTGAATGGCAATCCACCTCCCCTTTGATATAAAAAATAACCCGGTCAATTTGAGAATTAACCGGGCACAAAATATTAATAGTGGAGCACTAACCAATTCTACAACTGGAACAGATACTGGAGTTTCATAAAGAACTGCCGTGAGGCCAAACGAGTCGAGCTTCCGTTTATGATTTCCTGTTCTTCATCATCAAACGTATTAAATTCACAATAGTCAAAAGTTGATCCAATATAAAATATCGAAAACGGATTTATTCGATAGGTCAGCAGCGGATCAATATCATAACATTTATCAAAATCGTCGTATTGCCCGACCAAACGGAACGACAAACCTTTTGATATCTGAAAGTTCCATCTTGAAAAAAGAGTATATCCCTCATATAATCTATTACCGGTTTCCAGATTGTTCATCTTTGTATAATTATAACTGTTTTCAATCAACAGACGACTGAATGGTTTCATATCAAACCAGAATGATGCACTTGTCTCTCTTCCCATTTTTGGAGTGCCGCGACGATAAATAGAATTCCCATAGTTTATTGACCCGCCAAACGCCAGAACTGCGCCGGGAGTGGAGTTGAAACAATTATGAATCAGCCAGACATTATCAAAATCGACTCCCCCATATTTTTCGGTTTGCCTTCGATAGAGCGCATGAAAACTAGTCTGTGCCAATCTCAGGTTACCTTCCAATCCAAGCTCAAGATTTTTTTCTTTTGTTTCGTTGACAAAATTCTTTTTGTACCGCAACAACAATGATGGCGTTAGTCTTTCGACCAATCCCTCATCAAAACGAAAATGATAGAAAATATTAGATTGGAGACTTCGCATATTATTTGCCGGCTGGAATCCATTATCAGCGCGAAAAGTGGGGCTTCTTTCCAAATAACTTAATTCGCCATATAAATTTGCTGTTTCTCGACTTAATACCACAAAAGCCGCATGCCCCCAATATTTCTCTCCGTCAAGAACGGCAGTATGATTGCCGTTATCAAATGTATTGGTATCATTTATTAAAGAGATATTGTCAATTTCGGCTGTATGTGTTGCTATTGCCTGAAGCATAAATCGATAATTTTTTGATAAACGAATCCCGCAGTCACCGCTAAGTAATGTTCCCGATCCGCCCCCTTCAATTCTGCGATCGGTAGCCAATATTCCAATATGAGAATCTTCTCCAACCTGTCTTCTTGCTCTTAGAATATTGGATGTACTTTTTTTAACCAGAAAACGTTTACTATATTCTTCGAAAGGTAAGATCATTGGCGTTGATTCGTCACGAGCCAATAAATAGGCAATGCTGGTTTCGTCCATTCTGGCTGTCAGTTTGGCAGCAAATTCCGGATTATTAATTAATCTTGTATAGACGGCATTAAAGTAGGTTCCGAAAAGATCACTTCCCTCCTGAAAAAAAGGTCTCTTCTCTGGTAAATATAAAGCAAAGTTGGAATTAACATCGATTTGATCAGCATCGGCTTCAACTTGCGAATAGTCAGGATTATATGTCGCTTCAACGGTAATATTTGACGAAACAGCATATTTACCCCCAAGAGAAATATCGCCATCAGCTTTTTCATTCAGGAAATCGTATTGTGATGCTGGTGTTCCATCTCCCGAAAGTGCGCCCGCCTTATAACCAATAAATGTCGGCATTATCTCGATACCCTTACCCGGCTTAACATCACGAATTCCGGTAACAGTCCCCCATTGACAGGGCCAGCATGGTTCATCACGATCATAAGCCGCCCAGGAATATTGTCCACGAACCTCGCGGGGATGATTACGCCAAAAATCGATCTTCCAGACCTGCTCATTTTTATTTGGAAACCGTAGGCTCGAAAAAGGAATCGCAGCCTCAATTTGATATCCGGAATCGGTTATTTTACCGGCCGATTCCCAGATCAGATCATAACTATCATCCTCACCGCCGTTTTGTGACCAGATGGCATCACCCTGAATGCCATAAGGGTTAACATTTAATTCATACGCCCATGAGGCATCACCATATGTATCAATAAGAAGACATATATTATCATCGGCGCCAATACCGCGATCACGCTCACAAAACGATGCTCTGATAACTGCCGGGTCATCATAACAGATCATCGCCACATATAATTTGTTGT
>JAQBFG010000316.1:0-31239 GCA_032123495.1 Candidatus Zixiibacteriota bacterium
CCGTTTAAGGGGGGAGTACTTCATACCGAATACGCCTCACTTTTGACTTTGCTTGAATTTGTCGAGATGAACGGTAAAATATTCAAAGGGAAAGAGATCGAGATATTCGGCGATAACATTCATCTGATCAGTCAGGTCAATAAAAAGATACCATGTACCTATGAATTCACGGCGTTGCTCAAAAAAGCGCTCGATTACAGGAAAAAATATAAATACAAACTCGGCTGGGTTCCGCAGGAGAATAATCCTTCCACCAGCCTTCTTTTCGATTGACATAATTCATTTAACCGGCTTAATTTGTCGGTATGACCCCATCAGAATTAAGCAAGGAGCTTGACAAGAGTAAGTTCCGGTCGGTTTATTATTTTTACGGTTCCGAAGATTACCGTATCAAAGAGGCCGAAAAGGCGATTGCGGCGCGGTTTCTTCCGAAATCGCTTTTGAAAACCAATCATACGATTTTATCAGCGTCAAAACAGAAACTTGGCGAAATTCTAAGCGAACTATCGGTTTTTCCGATGCTGGGCGATAACCAGCTTTTTTCTATCACCGATATTCAGGCGCTGGCTCCAAAAGATATCGAAAAGATACTCAAATTAATGACACCTCCCGACCCGAATCGGGTAATAATTATGTCGACACCATCGTCAAAATTGCCCCGAAAAACTTCAAAAGTGCTGACATTGTTGGCCAAAAAGGCAACAGCGGTTGAGTTCGGACGGATAACAGGAAATATGTCAACCGGCAAAATCAGAGCTATGCTTAATGAAAAAAATATCGAGATCGAACCGGATGCGCTTCAGATGCTGGTAACATTGGGCGGCGGCAATATCGGAGGATTGATTCGTGAAGTAGAAAAGCTGATTGATTATATCGGTGAAGCCGGGATTATCAAAGAAGAGGATATCCTTGCGGTCTGCTCCGATTATCAGGTTTTCAAAATTTATGAGCTGGCCGATCAAGTTGCTACCAGAAATCTTGACAGCGCGCTTGATATTGTTAATTCGCTGCTGCGAAACGGCGAGACACCATCGGGAATAACTTTTTGGCTGTCGGAACATTTTATTGATCTTTATCTGGTCAAAAACAATAAGCCGCTTCCGGTGTATAAAAGGAATCTGAGCTGGAAATTTAACAAGCAGGTGAATCTATTTGACAATGATGAATTGGAACTTATCATCAAACAGATCGCCGAAACTGATGTTGCCCTGCGAAGTAATCTCAAATCTGACCAGACTATATTAGAGAAGCTGATTTTTAATATTTGTTTGACGGAAAACCGGCTGTCCAAAACCAGATAAAACAGACGAGTGGAATAATATATTGGAAGAAAAGCGACCATTGGCGGTAGATAAGATGGAAGAGACAGACGGGGCCGATAAGGATCGGTTTCTGCTGGTTAAAGCCAAAGATGGTGACAAAAACGCTTACGGCAAACTGGTGCTGATATATCAAAGGAGGCTGGTCAGACAGATTTTTATGATGATGGGTCGGGTCGACACGGCTGAAGATATTGTTCAGGAAGCGTTTGTGAAAGGGTATTTCGCTCTGGACAGTTTTGAGATCAACCGGCCATTTTATCCCTGGATCACAAAAATTGCGAGAAACCTGGCGCTCAATCTGATAAAAAAAGATAACAAGATGTCGGTTTTCTCAGAGCTTGATAAGACCGAAATCGAAGTAGTCGATGTTTCTGATAATCCGCTTGAGACGCTGATTGACAAAGAAAACGACCGGCGACTGGCCAAGGCGGTATTGGCACTTCCGATTGCTTTTCGGACAGTGTTTGTTCTGAGAACAGTTGAAAAAATGAGTTATGAAGATATTGCCAAAAAGCTTAAAATATCTGTTGGGACGGTTAATTCGAGATTATCGCGCGCGCGGGAAAAACTGGTGGAGATGTTGAAGGATCTGTTGTGATATTATGAACTGCGAAAATATAAAAGAAAAGCTATCGCTCTATATTGATAATCTGCTTGAACCGGATGAAAGAGAGAAAATCAGGGAGCATATCGAAAGCTGTGATAGCTGTCGTATTTATTATGACAAACTGCTCAAACTTGGTCAGATTGTAAACAACTTTGTTACTACTGATAAAACCGAGTATTGGGAATCTCAAAAAGATAAAGTAATGGATAAGATTGAGCAGGCAGAGTCGGAAAAGATCATCAATGTGCAGCCGGTCAGAAAACAGAATCGGTTTTACAAATATCTGGCAGTGGCGGCATCGCTGGCTTTGGTTGGATTTGTCTCGATCTATGAGTCGCAGGAATTCAATCAGGTAAAAGGTCTTTTTGATGACAGTGAAGAAACTACAACAGAACAGTTAATGGAAACCGATAGTGCAGAAGATATTGAGGTTCGAGGCGGTCGCGCTGGGGAAACGACTTTTGAGGCGGAAGTCCCAACAGATAAGGCTGAAAGCATCGATGATGAAATAATGGATAAAGATGATTCGATCGAAAATATAGTAGATTCATATTCGAATAAGCCGGCTATCGCTCCAAAAAAACGGACCGAAAAATCACAAGCTGTGCCGGAAAAAGAAGAGAAGGCAAAAATATCCGAAAGTGTGGAAGGTGAACTATCAGTCGGCATGCCAAAGCCAGTACAACCTATGCTTAAAGGGGTAGCGGTTGACGATGTTTCAATAGATGATGAGTCCCCAAATGTTATTCGATTTAAAAGTAAACCACCTCTACCTGCCGAAGTTGAACCATTGACCATAAAATCGCCACAGCCGATTGTTGAAAAGGAAGTAGGCGGGCAGCAGACAGAGATACTTTATAAGGCATCTGGAATAAAGGATGATAAAGAAGCAGGAAATTTGGATATGAAAATGTCGGTTCAATCGGATGAAGGTAAAGAGTATATGATGGAGCCACGTCAGGAAAAAGATTCTGCTATCACTGAAGTTAATATTTATAGAATCAGACTTGACTCGCTCGAAGAAAAATATGCGGGGATCTATTCGCCGCACTATCGGGAGTCATCAGCAAAAGGACGCGCCGTGGAAACCCCGGTTTCGCTTGATCCGGTGGTTCTTGAAATTGCTGAGACCTGTTTTCAGGTCGGCATATTATCGCTCGATGAAAACGAACGTGAAGAGATGATAGATAAATTACGGCAGCTGTCAATTCATGGCAGTCCGGAAACGATCGAGAAGATTCAGCGGTATATTGTTTTGCTCCTGACGGCCGAGTAGGGCAGATTTACAGAACTTTTTGTTCAAATAAACGTATTCAAAACTTAGAAGAACATTAATTCCCTTTTGGGAGGTGAGTATGAGTAATAAAAAACTTTATCGTTCACGGGTCGATTGTAAGATCGGCGGTGTCTGTGCCGGGTTGGCCGAGTATTTTAATATCGACGCTACCATTGTCAGGATTATTGCAATTTTGCTGATATTCGCCGATGGAGTTGGTTTCATCGGATATCTTATAGCCTGGATAGTGGTGCCTCGTCGGCCGATGGATACGGCAATGGAGGTAAATCAGCCGGAAACTTTGTCTCAGGGAAAAACTGGAGATGATGCGACTGGCCTTAATATTATGATCCCGGGGGCAATCTTAATTATAATCGGGATTATATTTTTGGTCAAAAACAGTTGGTGGTGGTTTGATTTTGGTGATCTGTGGCCGATTCTTTTGATAGTTATCGGTGTTCTGATGCTGATCAAACATGGCAAAAAGGATGATACGGAAAATAAAAATGAGGAAGCAGAATCCCAGGAGGGGGGAGGCTCCCAATGACGCCAGCCAGATTTCGTTGGGGTTTGATGTTTGTTGCGGTCGGTATCGCGATTCTTTTGACCAATGCTGATGTTCTCGGATATGATTACTGGATGGAACTGTTTTCATTATGGCCGATGCTTCTGATTGCAATTGGTGTTGAAAAAATATTCCTGCGCAGTAAATTAAAATTTATCTCATATCTGGCGCCGCTGCTATTAATCGGGACAATGGTGTATGTCGGATTTATAGCCGATGTAGGTTCCTGTGATGATGAATCTTATTCCTCGAATCGGTGGAGCGAAACGATTGATTCCTCGGTCAACAGAATCGATGCAAAAATTGATCATTACAAATCAGATATTAGAATCGGGCGGAGTAATTCCAATGTGGTGAAGGGTCGTTTTGACCGATTTTCCCGCAGGCCGAAAATACAGTTTTCGCAATCAGATAGTGTCGCCAATCTTGATATTAAATATCGCCGTGGCGGACCGGGCCGGATAATTACGATTAACGGTGGACGCTTTGACAATGACTGGTCGCTGTCGTTTAATGATAAGGCAACTCTTTTGTTAACCTGTCTTGGTGATGATTCCGAAGTCGATCTAAATTTGCGATCGGTTCCTCTTAAGGAGCTTAAGGTAGAAAACGATGACGGTGATATCACTCTGGAGATAGGAACACTGGTTCCTGATGTTTTTGCCGATGTAATCGGCAATGATGCATCGTTGCGGGTGCGGTTACCTGAAGAATGCGGACTGAAAGTGAATGTATCTGAAGCTAACTATATCGATTATCTTGAAACTTTAAATCTTGTTAAAACCGAAGATTATTATATATCTGAAAATTATGATAGTTCAGCGGTAAAGCTGAATTTAAAACTGGATGATAAACTTCGTAAAATTTCGATCGATTTTTATTGATCGATTATGTCTAAGGTTAGTTGTTTAGGGTCAAAGGCCGCCAAGAGGCGGCCTTTTTTAATATTTATATTTGATATTGAAAGCGGTTTTTATATTATCATGTTTATATATATAAGAAGAAGATAGGTATGACATTGTCTCGTTTCTCATTCAAGATTGATTTGATTTATTCGGTTTTCGTGGCAGTTATTTTTATGTTAAATATTAATTGTCAAGAAAATGAACCAATAACCCAAAAACTTTCTCCTTCAGAGAATAAGCCATCAGAATTATTTTTGCCAGTGGAGGGATGCGTGCCGGATGAAGAAACTGCCTGTAATATTGCTGAGGCAGTTTGGCTGCCAATTTATGGTGAGGCAATTTATAGGCAGAAACCTTTTCAGGTTGAGTTGATAAATGACAGTATTTGGGTTGTCTGCGGCATTCTCCCAAGTGAATATAATAAAGGCGGTGTGGCCTATTTAGAATTACGAAAAGATAATGGAAAGATTCTTGGCATAGGCCATGGCAAATGATTATTGGTCGATTAAGTTTCTTACAACCAAAAGTGTGAGGGAAAAGTGAAAAAATTATTTTTGTTTATACTACTGGGTCTGATTATTTTTGTAATTTTTGCCTGTGACGATAATAAGCAGCCGGGGTGGAAAACCGATGCGATCCTCAGGGTCGGAACCGATGCCACTTATCCTCCGTTTGAAATGGTAGACACCAGAACCGGTCAGCCGGAGGGGTTTGATATTGATATCATGAAGGCGATTTGCCGGATCAATAAATGGAGACCGGAGTTTATTGTGACGCCTTTTGACGGGATTATCTCCGGACTTAAAGGCGAAAAATATGATTGTATAATATCGGCTATGACGATAACCGAACAGAGGCAGGCGATTGTTGATTTTTCAGAGAGTTATTATCTGGCTGGTCAGGTGATTGCCGTTCCGCCGGACGATACGATTATTTTTTCGGTTGAAGATCTAAGAGGAAGAAAAGTCGGGGTTCAGTTGGGAACAACCGGTGAAAAAATGGCCAAATCGCTGGCCGGATTGCTGGTTTTTTCATTTGATAATATCGGCGCTGCTTTTATTGATATGGAAAACGGACAGATCGACGCTATCCTAAACGATTGGCCGACAACAAATGAGTATATAAGACTTAAAGGAACGGCCAAGACGGTCGGTGAAATTCTCTCCAAAGAGTATTACGGGATCGCTTTGAAAAAAGGGGATAGTGAACTAATTACTAAAATCGATTCGGCCATAACAATATTAAAAGACAATGGAGAATACGACAATATTTACGAAAAATGGTTTAATCCGGTTCTGTAATCAGTTCAATGGGGTTAACTCAAAAAATTTTTTAAAACTGTTATGCTGGGGCAGATGAGGGCATCTGCCGCCCACATTTGAAAATTATTTCTAAAAACTGTATTTTCCTTCATATTTAAGAAATTTCCGGCCAAAAATTATTGTATTAATCTGTTTTGGGGCATAGAAATATGTTGATTTTTCCTGAGATATGGTTATCATACTTTGCTTATGTCGATGAATTACAAATTGTCAGCATTGGCCGGGAAGATAATTGCTATTGATGGACCGGCCGGTTCGGGGAAATCGACCACAGCCAGATTGTTGGCTTCGAAGATTGGTTATACTTTTCTTGATACCGGAGCGATGTATCGGGTGGTTGCCTGGGTGGCCTTAAAAAAGGGAATATCGGTTGATGATGGCGAGTCGCTGGAGATGATTTCCCGCCAGGTAGAAATTAGTTTTGAAATGGATGGTGATATTAATCGCGTGTTTTTGTTTGGCAAAGAGATGACCGATGAAATCCGGACACCGGAAGTTACCAAGGCGGTCTCGCCGGTATCGGTTCATGCCGGAGTCAGAAAAGCTTTGGTAAAACGGCAAAGAGAAATGGCCAAAAATGGATCGGTTGTTGCCGAGGGCCGTGATACCACCTCAGTTGTTTTTCCCAACGCCGATTTAAAGATTTACCTCGACGCCTCAATTGAAGAGCGGGCGCGGCGGCGACTGCTGGAATTGGCACGCAAAGGAATAAGCACCACTTTTGAGGATCTTAAGAGAGAAATATATGATCGTGATAAGAGAGATAGCAAACGGGAAAATTCTCCGCTGACGAAAACGACTGATGCCGTTGTGATAGATACGACGTCTCTTACTATTGAAGCGCAGGTGGAAAGGATAATCAGGCTGATTAAGGCTAGAATATTGAATAAATGAAGCCCCTCTATTTAATCGGATGGATAATAAGTTGGATTGCGGCCAGATTGATTTTTAGGATGAAAGTGCACCATAAAGAAAATATTCCCGACAAAGGCGCCTTTATACTGGCAAGTAATCATATTTCATTGGCTGATCCCCAATTTGTTGGCTCGGCCGTAAAAAGAGAGATCCATTTCCTCGCCAAAAAAGAATTATTCAATAATAAATTGTTTGCAAATATTCTCAAACGGGTTAATACTCATCCGGTAAATAGAACCGGTTTTGATAAAAAGGTAATAGAGACAGCAGTTGAAATTTTGCAATCAGGCGAGCCGATAATAATGTTTCCTGAGGGAACCAGAGGAAGAGAAGGGAAGTTTCTGCCAGCACGTCCCGGAATCGGTATTATTGCGCAGACGGCAAAAATCCCGGTGGTACCGGTATATGTCAGCGGGACCGATAAATTAACGGCATGTTTTTTTGGAAAAGAGAAACTCAATCTGTTTATAGGTCCACCTGTTACGGTTGATAAAATAAAAAATTACAGTGATGATAAAAATGGCTATCGTGAATTAGCCGATGAGATAATGAATCGAATCAAAGATTTAAAAGCAGAATTTGATGGGAGGGTTAATTAATAGCATCCGGAATTTCGTTTAAGTATTTCAATTCGGGTCGATATTAAAATAACCGATTTTATTTTGAATGTCCCACTGAAACGGTTTTCCGTTTCGGGATAAATATACGTTTTAGGAGGAAATGATTAAAATGGCTGAAGCCAAACAAAACACTGCGCAAAAAATTGAAAAGACGGGAGGTGTTAAACAAGCCGCTGCCGCGACCAAGAGAAAAGCTTCTCAGGGCAAAAAAACCAAAACCAAAAAGGTTAAACTGGTTAAAATTGATGAGAAAGTTCAAACCGTTGCGACGACCCAGGTAGTTAAGAAGCAGGAACTGGTTGTCACGGATCGAATGAAGCGTCTCTCGGAGAAGGCGGCTGATCGAGCCATTCGGACAGATGAGAAAAAAGCTGAGCCGGAATTTGTAGCTTCGATGAAGCTGACCGATATCGATAGTATGATATATACTCAGGAAGAATATGAAGGTCTTCTGGAGATGTATGATAGTACTATCAAAGATATAAAAGAAGGTCAGATCGTAGCAGGTAAGGTTCTGGGTGTTAGCAGAGATGATGTTATTGTCGATGTCGGATTCAAATCTGAGGGATTAATTGCAATCAGTGAATTTCCGGAACCGATCAATATTGCTGTTGGCGATGAGATCGAAGTTTATCTGGAGCAGATTGAGGACCAGAATGGTCAGCTGATTCTTTCCAAGAGCAAAGCTGATTTCATGAAGGTTTGGGATAATATCAAAGATGTCCATGATTCCGGCGAGTTGATCGAAGGAAAATTGGCGCGTCGTATTAAGGGTGGTATGATTGTCGATATCAATGGTGTCGATGCTTTTCTGCCCGGATCTCAAATATCGCTCCGACAGGTTCCTGATTTTGATGCCCTAATCAGTACAAAAATGCAATTCAAGATAATCAAACTGAACAGAAACCGGAGAAATATTGTTGTTTCCCGCCGTGTTGTTTTGGAAGATGAACGCGAAGAGAAACGCTCGTTTCTTCTCAAGGAGATTGCCGTCGGGCAGGTCCGGGATGGTATTGTCAAAAATATCACCGATTTTGGTGTCTTTATTGATTTGGCCGGAGTGGATGGACTACTCCATATCACCGATATTTCATGGGGAAGGATCAAACATCCCAGTGAAGTTGTAACTCTTGGCGAAACTATAAAGATCAAGATCCTGGATTTTGATGTGAAAACATCACGAATCTCTCTTGGTTTAAAACAGCTGACACCTTATCCCTGGGAAAGTATTGAAGAGAAATACCCCATTGGTAAGAAAGTGCCCGGAAAAGTTGTTTCGATAACCGATTACGGTGCCTTTATTGAATTGGAAAAAGGTGTTGAAGGTTTGATTCATATCTCTGAAATGTCCTGGACGCAACATATTAAGCATCCATCGAAGATCATGAATGTCAACGATACGATTGATGCGGTTGTCCTCTCGGTAGATAGAGAAAATGAAAAAATCTCTCTCGGTATCAAACAGATGGAACCGGATCCCTGGGAAATTATTGAAGATAAATATCCGCTCAATAAGGTCGTTAATGGGAAGGTTCGTAATCTGACAGCTTTTGGTTCATTTGTTGAGCTTGAAGAGGGTATTGATGGTCTTGTTCATATTTCTGATATGTCATGGACAAAGAGGGTTCAGCATCCGTCAGAATTAATGAAAAAGGGCGACAATATCGAAGTCAAAATCCTCCGAATTGATCATGAAAACCGTCGTATTTCACTTGGTTTAAAACAGCTTCAGGATGATCCCTGGCCGAATATAGCCAAGAAATACTCGCCCGGCTCAGAATGTTTGGGAACGATTTCCCGCGTTTTGGATCGCGGTGTTATGGTTGAGCTTGATGACGAAGTTGAAGGATTTGTACCAACCACGCAAATGGGAAAACCTGATCTGGACAGTCCCGGCCAGGCTTTTTCTGAGGGTGAACAAATCCCGCTTCAGGTGATCGAGCTGGATCGTCAGGCGCATAAAGTGGTTTTGTCGGTGCAGGCCTATTATAAAAAACGGGAACAGACCGAATTGGATGAGTTTATCGCATCACATCCGACCCGGACAACTTCTCTTGGTGATTCCATTGCTAAGGAAAAACCAAAACCGGTAGCTCCGGAATCTGTGCAGCCAGTTTCTGAGACTTCGGAAACAGCTTCAGAAGAAACGGCTGAAATACCGATTCCTGATGCAGAAGCTTCCGAACCGGCTGAAATCACGCCAGCTGCTGAGGCTCCAACAGAAGAGACTCCAAAAGAAGAGACTGATGTTGAAGAAGAGAAGCCAAAGGATACTCCTGAAACGGAATAACAGATTGGCTTATTTCAATAAATAGCAGAATAAATAAGGCGGTGAGATAATCACCGCTTTATTTTTTTTTGTTCTCCCGTATATTAATAATTATGATAGAAGAGAAAGAACAAAAAAGTGCAAAACGTTTTGCCATTGAGACTATCGGTTGTCGGCTAAATCAGTATGAATCTGAAAAGATGGCTACTCAGCTTACTGTTCTGGGGTTGGACCGGGTCGATTACAATCAAAAGGCCGATCTCTATTTAATCAATACCTGCACCGTGACTGGCCGCGCTGATGCCTCCTGCCGGAACAGTATCTTTCGAGCGACAAAAAGAGATAATGGGGCGGTTGTTGTTGTTATTGGCTGTTATGTTGATTCGGAATCTGAAAAAATAGCGCAGTTAGACGGTGTTAATTTGGTTGTTGGCAATAGCGGAAAAGACAATATTGCAAAAATACTCAATAATAAATTCCCCTTTCTATTTAAAAATAAACCGGTTTTGGCGGAACCACAATCTGTGTTTGATTTTTATCAACACAGCCGGGCCTGGGTAAAAATAAGCGATGGTTGTAATCAAAAGTGCGCTTATTGTATTATCCCTCATGTGCGCGGAAAATTAATCAATCGCCCGGCGTCGGAAATAGTTGATGAAATTAATTTATTGTCAAAGAGCGGGTATCATGAAGTAGTGCTTACCGGGGTTCATATTGGACAGTATAGCTGGGACGGAGTAAAATCGATTGCTGAGTTAGTACAGTATATTATGGATAATAGCGATGTTTCCCGCTTGAGGCTATCATCAATTGAACCACAGGAAGTTAATCCTGACCTATTGGAAGTAATTAAAAAGGGAGAATGCAGAATCTGCCGGCATCTGCATATTCCGCTACAATCCGGCTCCGATCGCGTTCTGAGGATAATGCACCGTCATATTCATCCAAAAACTACCTGGACAATCTTTGTCTTATTAAGGAGAAAATTGATGGTATCGTAGTTGGAGCAGATATAATAGTCGGTTTTCCGGGAGAAAGCGACAGCGATTTTGAAGAATCGCTCAGGGTGGCCAAATCAGGTTTAATAGATTACCTTCATGTTTTTTCATACTCGGATCGTCCCGGAACCGAGTCTTCAAAGATGCCGGATAAAGTTGCTCCCAAAATCATTAAAGAACGCAGCAAAATTCTTCGCGAAATATCGGATATAAATTACAAAGCAGCATTGGCAAAAGAGGTTACTCAAATCGTGTATGCTGTCGCAGAATCCCAGACTAATCAAAATAAATCGCAATATTGGGGAATAACCGATAATTATCTTAAAATTCTCCTTCCTGAAAATCTTGGAGGTGGCCGTGAGATTCTCAAACTCAATGTGATCGCGGCAAAAGATAAATATTTGATAGGCACAATCTGATTGCCAATTTCTAAATCATGAATATTTTGACCTGCAAGACAGGAAAACTTTTCATCTTTTGATATTTCCTGACTCTCCGTTAGACTCCAAATAGTTTTAGTAAGGTATAGTCGTGTAATAAGTTATACGCATCTCGCTTAACTTTGGCACATGCCGTGCTTTACAGTCCATTGGTGAAATAAATTTATTGTATATAAAAATGGCTGAAAAATGGCATTAGACAAAGAAAATAAAGAGAAAAAGAGCGAAGAGATTGTCGGATTGGATGGCGGCGATTTAAAAGAAGAAGGCGAAGGCAACGGCGAAGAAGGTATCAATAAGAAGGGCCTTCTGGATAAGTATAAAAAGTTTATCCTGCCGGTCGCAATTGCTTTGGGAGCTTTTGTGATTTCTATCGTAGGGGTTAAATTTTTAAATGCTCCGTCGCATGAATTGTCTGAAGAGGTTTCTGTTGAGGATTCCGGGCATTCTGAGGTATCTGATAACATCGAAAATGAAAAATTATCAATGGATAATATAAAGAAGCGAAATGATGACGAAAGTAATAAGCAGAGTCTGGAGAATATGGCCGAAGAGTCATCGGATGCTTTCTCAATAGATACTTCCGCTATAATGGATGGCCTCGCTTTTCTGGATTATACTCCGGAGATGGAAGCGGAAGATAAAAAGCAGGGTCAAATGGACGAAGGTTCGCCATCTGACGGCAACAATGATGGTGCTGATCAATATACCGGAATGACTCCGCAAGATTCGGTAGATACATTAAACTGGCTGGCTAAAGAGTTGACCAGACTTGATAAAGCCAAAGCTGCCAGTGCCAGCAAAATTAAAGAATTGAAGGCTCTTGAATATAAAGTTAATCTGGCTCTTAAAAAAATAGAGCAGGCCGAATCGGCTCGTATTACTAATCTGGCTCGTCTTTATGATGGGATGCGTCCCGAACAGGTCGGGAAACTATTTGAAAATCTCGACGATAAGGCGGTCCTGGCGATTCTTCCGCGGATGAAATCGGCCAATGCCGCGAAAATTATGGCGATCATGCCACCGAAAAGAGCCGCCAAAATTTCAACCAAAATGATAACGGTATTGGAATAGTTGATGAATCCATTTGGTAACATAGTTGATTTAACCAGTCTTAACGGAATTGAACCGGGGAAGATTGGTTTGGGATTAGTTAATAATATTGACCCGAAGAGTTCAGGGATTAATTTTTTACAGATCCTTGGGGGGAAACTTTCGGGTGAATTACCATTTTTATTTGGAGACGCATCAACTACAATCGGTTCTGATTTAGTTGACCCCGACGAAATTTTATCAGGTAAGTTGCCCGACGCGATCTCTACTGAGCTGTCGGGTAATAAAACAATTACAGAAATCGAAGAACTAATTGCCTCAAGTAATCTGATTGATCCGAATAAAGTCAGCTCCGAGCAGTTTCTTAGAGCCAATACTGCCGAGATGACTAACCATAGAGAGAAACTTTCGAATAGTATGACCGATTTTTCGGCCCCGCTGAATATGAAAGAAGAAGATTCGAATTTAGTTACAACTCGATCGGTTCTTACACCTGAATTAAGAATTAATAATTTGACTTTGAATAGTATTGAATTGGCTTCAACTCAGTTAGGTACAGATGAATCTGAAGTTGAAATCCGTTCAACCGTTTTGGCTGAAATAGATAAAGAACTGAGACCAAGAAGTAATGTTGATTTAAAAACCGCCAGTTTAATAGAAAAAGTTGCCGGATCATTAAATATTAAAAATATTAAGCTGGACAAAAATTCCGAAAATAATCAAGTCGATAAAGAACCGGTCAAATTGGCCCTACCGACAAAGTCATATATTAAAGTCACAACGGTTGGTGAACATGCAAGTGCCAATAAGAAGCAGTTTGTCGAGACTAACCAGAACTTGTTTTCTAACAATACCGAAATAATTTCGGTAGAAAACAAAACCGGTGATAGTGATAAGGTTAGGTTCAACAATTTTGAAGCGATCGCTCGTGTTGAGTTGGATCAGAAGCCAGCAGGTATTATCGAGACCGGCCAGGTGGGCAGTCAAACCAAATTGATTTCTGATTTTGCACCATCTTTAAGCAATAGTATCGAAAGAATAGAAATAAAAGAAACCAAGATAGATTTAACGCCGGCGAAGTTTGTGTTACCGGCGGAAATCAATGGAAAGAATTTAAAGAGCAATCATACCGTTACGATTCGGATGGAACCGGATCATCTCGGACCGGTCCGGATGACGGTCACAACCCACAACGATACTCTGAGCGCCAGATTGATCGTCGATTCTCCTCTTGCTAAGGCAACCGTTGAGTCGAATTTGAATAATCTGGTAGAGCAGCTTGATCGACATGGAATCAAGATCAATAGTTTTGAGGTTTCGGTTAGTGGCGGTGCTGTTGGCCATGAGGCCAATGAAAACAGGTTTGCCGGATCAAAAGGTACCGGTCGGCAAAATCTAAAAAGTTATAAAAATTTAAGTGCTATCAAAGAAGTTATGGCACAAAGAGCACAAGATCAATTGTACATCGCGGCAAACGGTGTCAATTGTTTCGCATAAGGAGTTTATATGGGCATTATATCACCAATAGCAACCGATACCAATGGTAATCCGATTGCACCAGGGGCACAAAGTACTCTTGGCAAAGATGATTTCCTGAAATTACTGATCACCAAGTTGACGCATCAGGATCCACTCAAACCGATGGAAGACGAGGCATTTGTTGCTCAGTTGGCGCAGTTTTCATCACTGGAACAGTTGCAAAATGTTAATGATTCTCTTTCAAATTCGCTGGAGTGGGATTATTTGCAGATGCAGACCATTAATAATACAATGGCGACCGGATTAATCGGACACGAGGTTAATGCATCATACAACGGCGTTTATCTTGATGCCGACAATCAGCCGACGATAGCGTTTAACAGTCCCAAATATGCACAAAGAGTAAATATCCAGATATTAGATATTAATGGTACGGTCGTGAGGACTATGACTGATAAAGAAGTTCCTCCCGGAAGCAATAAGATGCAATGGGATGGACTTGATCAGAACGGTCAAAGAGTTGGCGAGGGGTATTACACGATTAATATCAGTGCCGTTGATGCCGCTGGTGACCTGTTTACGCCATCAACATTTTTGCAGGGTAAGGTAGATGGCATCGTTTACCGGGAAGGCGCAGCTTATCTACAGGTTGACGGAATGGAGATCCCGCTATCCGCAATCAATGCCATTAATGAGTATCAGGAAGAGATTGCTGAAGAAACTGAAGAAGAGGAAGTATAGTCAAAATGCAGGTAAATAATTTCAATAGCGAAGTTCGCCTTCTTGATATTGTTAACAAGGGTAAGGCAAGTGCTCCCAAACAAATTAAGAACGATGGCGTCGATTTTAAGAAGACCTTTTCTGAGGAATTGACCCAGACCAAGGGTTTGAATTTTTCCAAACATGCCAGCGAGCGTCTTCATTCCCGAGGTATTGAAATGTCGGAAGAACGGCTGACAAAACTTTCCGACGCGGTTGATAAGGCGGCCGACAAAGGTTCCAAGGAATCGCTGATCCTTGATGATTCTGCCGCTTATGTCGTTTCGGTTCCGAATCGAACCGTAATTACTGCTTTTGACCGGAGCAATTTGCAGGATGGTGTTTTCACCTCAATTGATTCGGCGATAATTCTGTAAATGGTAGATATGGTAGAAATGATAGAAAAGAATAAAATGAGAAAACTAATAAAAAAAGAAAGAGACTGGACTCCGTTCCTAAACGGGGAGGTCTCTCCTTATGTCAAGGAGGAAAATCTGTTATGATGGCATCATTGTACGCAGGAGTATCCGGACTGAGAAATCATCAGATTCGGATGAATGTCATTGGTAATAACGTTGCCAATGTGAATACGATCGGTTTTAAAGGCGGACGAGTTACTTTCCGCGAAGCACTTATTCAGGATTACAAGGGTGCTGGTCGTCCGACTGATCTGTCTGGTGGAACAAACCCGGTTCAGATGGGACTTGGTATGCAGGTCTCGACAATTGATAACCTTTTCCAGCAGGGTGGTCTTGAGACAACCGGTCAGGTAACCGACCTCGCAATTCAGGGCTCGGGATTTTTTGTACTGTCTGATAACAGCGGTGTCTTTTACTCTCGCGCCGGATCATTTAATTTTGACGCCAATGCTAATCTGGTTGACCCGTCGAATGGTTTGTTTGTTCAGGGAAGAATGGCTGCACCTGATGGTACTATTCCGATCTCCAATCCGGTTGGTACGATTACGGTTCCATTTGGACAGCAGGATCCTGCCAGAGCGACCACTGAAATAGTTTTTGGAAATAATTTGAATTCAATGGCGACCGATTCGGTGGCGACCTTGACTTCAGCCGGAACAACCGGTATTTCTACCGTGATCGGTAGTGCCGTGAATGGTGCCGGTGGTGTCCATACCTTAACTATTGCTGGTGCTCAGGCGACCAATTCGACTTTTGCCGGTGCCAATGTTGCCGATGATGGAACTGGTGCTCCGGGAATGGTTCTTTCAAGTAATATGACTTTATCAAGTTTGGGAGTGACCGATACTTCGGGATTCCAGCTTTCGCGCGACAACGGTTCCCTAATAGATACGGTATCGGGATTGACAGTTGATTCCACAGTCGGCGATCTTATCTCGGCTATTAATCAGATCAGTGATATCAGAGCGGAACTGGTTGGCGGCGAAATTCAGATCAGCAAGATAAGAGCAGGCGCTGGCACTGATTACAATATAGAATCATCGGCAGCTGCTGTGACTCTTGATCCGGTTGGCGGATTTGCCACTGCCGGTAATATTGTCGGTGTTATTTTTGGCGCTCCGGATGGTGCTGTTTTTACCGCCAATAACGGAACCAATCATACATTTACTTGTGAAGATATATTTGTCCCGACCGGCGAAGTGGCTCAGGCTCCTGAACTGCTTGATATTATTGTTGATGATACAACCGGTTTGGCGACGGGGGTTGGTAGACTTGGCCGAGGTGGCGTGGAAGTCAGCACTCAATCAGGTCTGGTCGCTGGCACAGCCGCGATTACAACCGATGATACCATTCATGGAACCTCGATGACTGTTTATGATTCTCAGGGGGGTAAACATTCATTAACAATAGAGTTTTTAAAATCAGTTAATTCCAATGAATGGAACTGGACAGCTTCATTCTCGGGAATTGAAACAATAGTTAGTGGTGCAACCGGATCGGTCAGATTCAATTCGGATGGTTCACTTTTGAATTTCGATTACGATGGTGGCGCCAGTTCGGTCGTTTTTAATCCGAACAATGGAGCGGCAACATCTTCTGTTGATGTTGATGCCGGAACCGCAGGTCGTTTTGATGGTCTAACCGGTTTTGCCTCGCCAAATACGGCGTCCATTATGGAGCAAGACGGATATACGGTCGGTATTCTTGACAAAATCTCGATCGATCAGGGTGGAGCGATCTATGGCATTTTCACCAATGGTGTCAGCCGTGCTCTGGCTCAGATATTGTTGGCCGATTTTAACAACCAGGGTGGTATGCTAAAGGCTGGTAGTTCTCTCTATCAGTCATCGGCAAACTCGGGCGAAGCCATGATCGGTGTTGCCGGTGAAACCATTTCGGGATCGATTTCATCAGGTGCCTTGGAGTCATCGTCAGTCGATATTTCCCAGGAATTTACATCGATGATTACGGCTCAGAGAGGATTCCAGGCCAATGCGAGGATCATTACAACCTCGGATACAATGCTTGATGAGCTGGTTAACCTGAAACGTTAATAAGTAATAGAAATGATAAAAGTAACAAGAATAAATAATAGTGAGATAATCATAAACTCAGATCTGATTGAGTTTGTCGAATCGAGTCCTGATACAATTATCAGTCTTACCGATGGCAAGAAGATAATCGTGAAGGAAACTCCCGATGATATCATTCAAAAGGTGGCGAAATTTCGCCGCCTTACTTTCGGTATCGACTTGACTCAGGAACTGAAGAATTAGAATTGAAAAGGAGATAAATTATGCCGTTGGATGGACCAACGCCGATATCAGGTGAGGTTGCTGGCGCCGAGGTTGAAGAAGAACAGGAACAATCAAAGAAGAAAAAGGGTATTCCTTCGATTGTTATCTATGGCGGGATAGCGGCAGTAATGGTTGTCGCCGGTTATTTTGCCGGGACAAAATTCCTTGGTTCGGCAGGAAAAGCAGGCGAAGTAGCAGTCTCCGGAACCGAAGCTAATGATGAAAACGGAGAAGAGGTTACTGGTGCCACTGAAATGATTGAACTTGAGGATATCATTGTTAATCCGGCCGGTACCGGAGGGACCAGGTTTTTGGCCGCCTCGATCGGTTTTGAAATCAGTGGAAGTCAAACGAAACAGTTGTTTGAGAATAAGATGCCGATGGTTCGCGATGCCTTGATATCGATTCTTGGCTCCAAAACTATTGAACAGTTGTCCGATGCCAAGGAAAAAGAGATAACGCGATATCAGATCAAAAAAAGAGTTGAGCATTTACTGAAGACCAAAAAACTTGAAGCGGTTTATTTTACAAACTTTGTCCTTCAGTAGAAAGTAAGGAGTTGTTCGATTGGCTAAAATCCTGTCACAGGACGAAATTGATGCTCTCCTGACGACCGTATCGTCGAACGAGCCTGATTCAGTAATCTCCGCACCGGCGGTGGATCAGGATGAATCTAGAGCGGTTGCCACCTATGACTTTAAGCATCCCAACCGGGTCTCCAAAGATCAGGTTAGAACGCTGGAGAATATGCATGACAACCTGGCGGCGCAGATCGGCTCAACCTTATCGGCGACGCTAAGAACGATGGTTGATGTTGATTTGATATCAGTCGATCAGATAAACTTTTCAGAGTATATCATGTCGCTGGTATCGCCATCATGTTCCTATACAATTTCGGCCGAACCTCTGGAGGGGCTTTGCATAATTGATTTTAATCCCACGCTGACATTTGCCTTTATCGATCGGATGTTTGGCGGCGGACAAAAGATTCTTGAAATTGAACGGGAATTGACACCGATAGAAAAAAAGGTGATGGCACGAATTGCCGACAGAGCATACCGTGACCTTGAGAAATCATGGGAGAATATTGTTCCCATTAAAATTGAGCAAAAATCGTTTGAGACTAACCCGCAGTTTATCAGGATTGTCCCGGCTGGAGAAACAGTGATTGTGGTCTCACTGCAACTGAAACTGTTTAACACAACCGGGTTGCTGACTATCTGTTATCCGTATGTTTCCCTTGAGGGACATCTTACCAAATTGACGGCGCAAAGCTGGATCGATGCAACCAAAAAGAAAAATCTGGTCGAGAGTCGCGATATCAACAAAGAGAACATTTGCAAGGTTGATATTCCTCTCTCATTGATTTTGGCTCGCACTAAATTGAAAATGCGAGATTTTCTAAATTTGAAAATAGGTGACGTTGTTACTACCGAGACCAAAATAAACGCACCATCGGAACTAATTGTTGGCGCAAAGAAAAAATATTTGTGTCGCCCGGGATTGTATGGTAGAAGACAAGCCTGTAAAATTGAAGAAATATATTCTTTTATAAGAAAGGAGTAGCGGTTAATGGATGAAAATAATGGCTTGGATGTGGATCAGGAGAATGCCTCTTTAGAAGAAGAAAACATTTCTGAAGACCGATCTCCGGACGCAGCCGTATTGGAAAAGCCAGCCGCTGATTCCATCGCTCCCGAAGAAAATGCAGTTGAGGGCGAAACTCCTGGTGAAAGTTCAGGCGAAGTAAGCCAGGATGAGCAGGCGGCTTTGCTTAATCAGGAAGATATAATTGACGAATCTGACGATGACGGTGAAGATTCAGGCAGTTCCGGATTGTTGAGCCAGGAGGAGATAGATAATGCTATCGAGCAAGGGGGAGCCGAAGATTCTGAAAACGATCAGGATGTCGGCGGCGAAGATGGCATGAGTCAGGAAGAGATTGATGCCGCTATCAATGCGGCGGTGGGAGAGTTGGATGTTGGTGATTTTTCATCAACCGAGAAACAACCTGAAGTGAAAGAAGCAGATTTCCAACAGTTGTCTTCAAGTAATACAAGTGGTGGTCAAAGAAATATCGATCTACTGATGGATGTGGAACTACCGGTTTCAATCGAGCTTGGCAGAACCACCATGGACATCTCTGATATTCTGGCGCTGGGTCCTGGCAGTGTCGTCGAATTGGAAAAGCTGGTTGGTGAACCGGTTGATCTATTGGTTAATAACAAATGCGTGGCACGTGGTGAGGTGGTTGTTGTTGAGGAGAATTTTGGTCTCCGCATTACATCTCTGATTTCGCCGGAGGAAAGAATAAAGAATCTGCAATGAACAAAACAAGATCAAAATTAGGCTGGAAGCTGATTATTCTTCTTATTGTTTCAGCAGCATTTGTTCTGTCGCGATTTGGAATTGTTGCAGCCAATGAAGTTGAAACAGAAAAGGCGGCGGCAGTTATTGCTCAGGCCGACAATCAACAGGATAGAACTGAGTCAACTCAGCTATCCGGGTTGACAACCAATGATGAAGAATCATTGGTGGGACCGATGCTGAAACTGATATTGGCGCTAGTGGCAGTGGTTGGCGGCATTTATGGATTTCTTATTGTCCTGAGAAAAATGATGGGATCAAAATTCTCGGCCAATGGAGATAACCGACTGCTGGAGACGCTCGAGACTACCTATCTCGCGCAGAAAAAATCTGTGTCACTGATTAGATTTGGCGAAAAAGCTGTACTGGTTGGTGTGGCGGAAAATTCAATTTCGGTTCTGGCCGAACTGAACAGTGATGAGACCAAAAAAATCATCTCTGAGTGTGCAACTGGCAAACGGGAAGCAGGTTTTAAATCTGTTTTTGCCGGTGCCCGGGAAAAACTAAAATCATTTGATATGAAGAAGTTTAATGTTCCCTGGATTCCCAAAGAAACTGATAGACCTCAAGAGGTCTAACATTAAATAGACGACATGGAGTCGTCTTAATAAATAGGATTTAAAAAGGTTTCATAGGATATGAAAACAGGCGTAAAAACCGCTATCTTTCTTATTTTGATTATGGCCGCCCTGAGCGGGATGGCATCGGCACAGGCAATCCCCAAAATTTCATTAGAAGTCGGTCAATCAACCGAGCCAAGTGATCTTTCGGCAACATTGCAGATTGTCCTTCTTCTCACGGTACTGACCTTGGCACCATCGATTATTCTGATGATGACATCGTTTGTTCGCATTATAATTGTCCTCGGTTTTTTGCGTCAGGCTATCGGTACCCAGCAGTTGCCGCCAAATCAATTATTAATGTCTTTGGCCCTGATATTGACGTTTTTTATTATCAGTCCGATTGCTAATCAGGCCTACAACGAGGGCTTGAAACCTTACCTGGCTGAGGAAATACCTATTGAAGAGGCTTTTGATAAGGGGATCGCACCATTTAGAGAATTCATGATGGCGCAGGTCGATGAAAAAGATCTAAGTCTGTTTGTAAATCTTTCCGGAATGGAACGGCCGGAAAAACCTGAAGATATTCCATTACATATCCTGATACCGAGTTTTATGATCTCCGAATTACGCACCGGCTTTGAGATCGCCTTCCTGATTTTTATCCCATTCCTTGTGATTGATATGGTGGTCGCCTCGGTATTGATGTCGATGGGTATGATGATGCTGCCGCCTATCATGGTGGCCTTACCATTTAAAATATTACTATTTGTGCTGGTTGATGGATGGTATCTATTGGTCCAATCGCTGGTACAATCATTCTATTAGTGGACGGGGCAGGATAAAATGACACCGGAAATGGTAATTACAATAGGGCGCGACGCGATAACGACGATGCTGCTGGTGGCGGCTCCAATGCTGATATCGGGACTGATAATCGGAGTGACGATTTCGCTGTTTCAGGCCGTTACACAGATTCAGGAGATGACCCTAACCTTTATTCCAAAAATCGTTATTGTGGCGGTTTCGCTATTAGTTTTCCTGCCATGGATGACCAATCTCCTGCTTGATTTTACCAGGAATCTGTTTGGACTTATTCCGACGCTATGATAACCTATATCCAGAAAATATTTCCCAGCGGTTTGGCAAAATTTACTTTGTCTGGACAAAAACCTCCCGGAGACATCTGTCCGATGTTCTCTAACTCATTGTAACAGATACAGTAACATTTCTTTTTTGTCGTTGCTTTGATTGGCATGGGAGTTGATTAAAGCTATTGACAGATAACCCGTACTGTAGGTAAAAAGAAATGTTAGATTTTTTGACATACGGCGCTGATAAGCTTGAAACACTGCTTCTAATCTCATTTAGAGCCGGTGGTTTATTTCTGACAGCGCCCATTTTAGGACATCATTCAATACCTATGACTGTCAAGGCCGGTTTTGCGGTTGTTCTGGCGATTGTTTTAATACCTTTTGCCGCTCAAGCCCCGATGCCAGCGGTGGAATCGATCTGGTTGCTTGCGATTTTGGCCGCCAAAGAATTTCTGGTCGGATTAATTATTGGGTTTCTTTTTACACTTTTATTTGACGGCGTCAGAATGGGCGGCGGTATTGTTGGTTTCCAGCAGGGTCTTTTGATGGCCAACGTGATGGATCCTGAAGCCGGATCGCAGGTTTCGGTAGTGGCCGAGTTCTGGATCGTTCTGGCATCATTGATATTTATTGCAATCGACGGACATCACGCGATTATTTCGGCTTTGGCCGACAGTTATCAGTTGATTCCAGTAGGCACGATCGGTTTTACCGGACCAGCAGGAGAAGCGATTATTCGTTTATCTGCTTATGCTTTTACGATGGCGATAAAAATCAGCGCCCCGATAGTTATTACCCTGTTTCTGGTTTCGGTTTCGCTTGGAGTTGTCGCCAGAACGGTTCCCCAGATGAATATTTTTATTGTTGGGATGCCTCTTAAGATAGGGATCGGGTTTCTGGTAATGGCAATGGTGCTGCCGATTTTCAAAAGTATTATCAATCACACTTTGACTTATTTGGATAGTCAGGTTCTGGCTGTTTTGGCCGGAATGAGCACTACCTAAGGGATATTTAATGGCTGACGAGCAATTCCAGGAAAAATCTGAAAAAGCGACGCCAAGGCGAAAAGAGAAGGCGCGTGAGGAAGGCAAAGTATGCCGTTCGATGGAATTGAACTCAGCCGTGATGTTATGTCTTGGGGCAGTCACCCTTTATCTTATTGGGCCAATGCTGGGCAATCAGCTCAAAGATTTAATGACCCACATTTTCAGCCAGGCACCATTGATGAACACTACTAATGAATCGATTATGATATTCTTCTCGCAGCGCGTAATTAACTTCTTTATTCTTATGGCTCCGATATTTGCGGTTTTGATGGTTGTCGCTTATTCAATCAATCTTCTTCAGGTTGGATTCTTATTCACAACCAAAACACTCGAACCAAAACTTGATAAACTTGATATTGCAAAAGGTATAAAAAAATTAGTATCGATAAGATCACTGGTCCAACTGGTTCGTGATGTTATCAAAATATCTTTGATCGCTTATGTCGGTTATAGATCTATTACCGCCGAACTTGATACCTTTTACAATCTGGCTGATAACTCGGTTGCGGTTTTTGCCGGGACGATGGGTAGTGTTGCCCTGACCACGGTGCTTGAATTGGGCGCGGTTATTCTGATTTTGGCTCTCTTTGATTATGCCTATCAAAAATATGATTTCGAAAAAAATATCAAAATGAGCAAGCAGGATATTAGAGACGAAAATAAAGATACCGAAGGTTCGCCGCAGGTCAAGAGTCGTATCAGGCAGATTCAACGGGAGATGTCCCGTAAGCGGATGATGCAGGAGATTCCCAATGCCGATGTGGTTATTACTAACCCGACCCGGATTGCGGTCGCCCTTAAATATGACACTGATGCGAT
This sequence comes from Candidatus Zixiibacteriota bacterium, assembly GCA_032123495.1. Classification (GTDB taxonomy): domain Bacteria; phylum Zixibacteria; class MSB-5A5; order GN15; family PGXB01; genus JAAERC01. Next base: position 23,133 of record JAQBFG010000316.1, read on the forward strand.
GGAAGCGCCGATGGTAGTTGCCAAAGGTGAACGAATTATCGCCGCCAGGATCAAAGAAATAGCCAAAGAGGCGGGAGTTCCAATTGTGGAGAATAAACCTCTGGCCAGAGCTTTGTTCAGAATGTGTGATATCGGATCGTATGTCCCGGGCAATTTGTACCGCGCTGTTGCTGAAGTACTGGCTTATGTCTATCGCCAGAAAGGTGTCGAGGTAAACTAAGATGGCTGAAGCAACCAAAGGAATCCTGGCACAGATAATCAAGAGGTCAGATATTATGCTGGCGGTGGCAGTTATTGCCATTATCGCCGTATTGATTATTCCATTGCCAGCCGGGATTCTTGATTTTGCACTGGCCTTTAATATTACCTTTTCTCTGGTAATTTTGCTTTCAACTTTATATATCACCCGTCCGCTTGATCTCTCAGTTTTCCCGGGGATGCTTCTGATAATCACGCTGATGCGGTTGTCTTTAAACGTTGCCTCGACCAGATTGATTCTTGGTCAGGGTTATGCCGGTGAAGTGATTAACTCGTTTGGTAACTTTGTGGTGCAGGGGAATTATGTCGTAGGTTTTATCGTTTTCATGATTTTGGTTATCATCCAGTTTGTTGTTATTACCAAAGGTGCCGGTCGTATTTCAGAAGTTTCGGCGCGGTTTACTCTTGATGCAATGCCTGGCAAGCAGATGGCGATTGATGCTGATCTCAATGCCGGTTTGATTGATGATCAGGAGGCGAAATCACGCCGCGAAGTAATCTCTCAAGAGGCTGATTTTTATGGAGCCATGGACGGTGCCTCAAAATTTGTTCGCGGTGATGCAATTGCAGGAATTCTGATCACACTCATCAATATCATTGGTGGTTTTGTTATCGGCATGGCGATGCAGGGGAAATCGGCACCGGAAGCATTACGGACCTATTCATTATTGTCAATTGGTGATGGTCTGGTAACGCAGATCCCGGCTCTGATTGTATCGACTGCTGCCGGTATTATTGTAACCAGGGCAGCTTCCAAAGAAAATATGGGACATGATCTGACTCGTCAATTGATGCGTCAGCCGCGAGCCATTATGATTTCCGGAGGGATGCTGCTTCTTTTTGGTATTGTTCCCGGCATGCCGACTTTGCCGTTTTTTATTCTTGGAACAGTTATCAGCGGTATCGGCTGGTTGACAAATGAGGCTTCAAAGAAAAAGGCACTTGAAGATCAAAAAGAGGAAACCAAACGTGAAGATTCCGGATCAGAAGAAAGAACAGAAGATCTTCTAAAAGTTGACGCTCTTGAAGTTGAAATCGGCTACGGCTTGATTCCGTTGGTTGATGCCAATCAGGGCGGAGATTTATTAGAACGCGTTTCCGTTATTCGCAAGCAGTTAGCATCGGAGTTGGGAATTATTGTCCCGGCCATCAGGATACGTGATAACGTGCAGTTAAAGCCGAATCAATATCGGATAAAAGTTAAGGGAATTAATATCGATTCCTATGAAATAATGCCTGAACATGTTATGGCAATCAATCCGGGATTTATCAAAGAGGAACTTGATGGATTTAAAACCCGTGAGCCTGCTTTTAATCTGCCAGCGGTCTGGATCATCCCGAACCTCAAAGAAATTGCTGAGAATAAAGGATTTACGGCAGTTGAACCGTCGGCTGTTATGTCAACACATTTGACCGAGACTATTAAAACTTATGCGGCAGAACTTTTGACCAGGCAGGATGTGGCGCATCTGATCGAGACTTTAAAAGAGGATCATCCGTCACTTGTCGAAGATGTTGTCCCGAATGTTGTTTCGTATTCGGCAATTCAGAAAGTATTACGGTCACTACTAACCGAGCGGGTTCCGGTTCGCGATCTTGCCACAATCATGGAAACCATCACCGACTATCATCAGGCAACCAAAGAAACCGATGTCTTGGCTGAGTATGTCAGGATGGCGCTGAAGAGACAGATTACCGAGATGTACAAAGATAAAGATAATAAGATTCATGTTTTTACAATCGATCCGAGTATCGAGCAGATGTTAACCGATGCTGTCCAGAACACCAAACAAGGATTGATGCTGGTAACCAGCCCCGCCGATTCTGAGAGATTGATCAAAGCAGTCGGAAAACAGATTGAGAAAATTACCGAAGCCGGACATACTCCTATTTGCCTTGGTTCGCCCAATGTTCGTCTGGCTCTCAAGCGTTTGACAGAAGCTGCCTATCCCGGTTTAACCGTTCTGTCATACAATGAAATCAGTAATAACGTGGACGTGGTTTCCACCGGAACAGTGAGATTTGAAAATGATAATTAAGTCATTTACAGGGCCGACTGTCGCGGCCGCCTTAAAGTTAGTGCGCGATGAAATGGGCGGTGATGCGGTTGTTCTCAAAACCAGAGTTTTACCGATTGATGAAACGATTGTTGTCAATGAGCGGGTGGAAGTAACTGCCTGCATTGATGAATCGATTTTATCACCCGGCAAGATCGATTACATGCTGCAAAAAAACAGGAAAATATCAGATAAGATATCAAAACTCTCTGGTATAGCTGAGACATCAAATAATTCCGTTATTCAATCCGATAATGTTTCAGATAATCGGGATGATAAAGAATTACCGGAAGAGGTTTTGTCTGAACTGAAAATGTTATCGCGGAATTTGATTGATTCTGATATTTCGGTTGACCTTACGCAACAATTGATTGCCGATATTAAGAATTTATATAACCCAGATTTAAAAGTCAAAGATATTGCAGGTGATGTTCTCACCAATTATATCAATCAATTTTTAACGTCAGATATTGATTTTAAGCCCGGGATGAAAATTATCTTCACAGGTTTCAGTGGTGCCGGAAAAACCTCGGCATTGGCTAAATTAGCCGCCCAGCTTGTTTCCGGATTAGGAATGAAAGTTACCCTGTCTTCGTTGGATGATATGAAGGTGTCTGCTTTTGAAGAGATGGGCAGCTATGCCGATATTCTTAATCTTCCCTCAGCAATGTTTGATGAACTGGAACAACGGCAGAAAGATAATTCATTAATTCTGATTGATACTCCGCCGCTTCCGGTTGATCCAACCAGACGGCAGGAGCTGATAGAAAAAATAAATAAGGTAAATCCGGATAAGACTTTTCTTGTCTTCTCGGCCCGTAGCCGATCCACCGATTTGATCGATGCTGTCAACATATTCAGGTCTGTTTCACCAGATTATCTGATTGTTGGTCATCTTGATGAAACCACGAGGTGGGGATCGATTTATTCGCTGGCCGGATTACTGAAAACTCCGCTGGCATTTACCACCAACTCTCCCGGAGGTATTGGAGAGCTGGCCCGGGCCGATGCGACCCAAATTGCGCAGACAGTCCTAAAAAATGGAGGCGCGGTATGAAATTGAATAATCGTTTGCTGGATATAGATAATCTTCTGGATAAAAGCGATGAGCCATCATTGATGTCGATCATCTCAGGAAAAGGCGGCGCCGGAAAATCAGTAATCGCCTACAATCTGGCGGATAGCCTGGCCAATCGGGGAATCAGAACTCTTTTAGTCGATACTGACTGGAATTTCGGTAATCAGCATCTGCTGGCTAATCTGATTCCAAAAACGACTCTATATGATATCACCGAAGGACGTATGCCGGCGGTGGAGGCAGCTACTAAATTAAAGAACAATCTTGATTTGATAATTGCACCATCGGCTATTCAGTCCGGTGTAGAATTTAGTGTCAAACGTTTTGCACGGTTCATCGAAAGAATCAGAAACGATTTCAGATCATACGATTTGATTCTATTTGATACTCCGACCGGGCAGATAGATATATTGAGCATAATTTCGGCAGCTTCGGATTTGAATCTTTTTGTAATAAATCCGGAATTAACGTCAATAGCCAATAATTTTGGATTGCTGAAGTTATTGATTCAATCGAATAGTCAATTAAATTCGCATATTTTTGTAAATCGCGCCGATTCCGGCAAGGATTCTGAATATATATATCGGAAACTGGCCACGCTGGCCGGCCGGTATTTAAAAAGAATACCGTTTTATGCCGGTTATCTATATGTCCACCAATCGATTGTCGAATCTGTGGAGCGGCAGAAAACGCTGCTGGAAACTAATTCGGAATCGCCGTTAAATGATCAGTTTTCGACATTGTGCAATTTTGTTACAGAAGAACTGCTTGAAAGAGGTAAAAACAAACAACCAAAAGCCTTCGAAAGTATAAACTCAGAAATATTATTAGCCGATATAAAGGAATAGGATAAATGATTAAAACGCAGAAAGTTCAAACGACACGGGAGAAAAGCCAGAAGAAGCAGATCAAGCGGATTTCGGCATATGAGACTACTACTCAGACAAAAACACCTAGAAAACCGCCGATATCTCCTCTTGATTGGAAACGGTATATGCTTCATGGTGCTCCGGAAGTCAGAGCCAGACTTCTAAATGAATATCTGCCTCTGGTTCGGAATGTTGCCGGAAGAATGGCAATTGGGTTTCCAAGATCTGTTGAACTGCAGGATCTAATCAACACCGGTGTTATTGGTTTGGTTGAAGCATTTAGAAATTTCGATCCAGGTCGCGGCGTTAAGTTTGAGACCTATGCCGTACCGCGGATTCGTGGTGCTATTCTGGATGAACTTCGTGCCCTTGACTGGGTCCCGCGTTCGACCAGAGCCCGTACTCGTGAGATTGATCGAGCCAATTTGTTTTTAGAAAACAGATTTGGACGTCAGCCAACCAATGATGAATTGGCAAAAAGGGTAGGTTGTACAGTTCAGGAATTGCTGACAGCCAAAGGTGATGCTTCCTGTTCGTCATTGTTGTCACTCGATGAGACAGTTTATAGAGAAGATGATAATCACCAGGTTCCGCGAATTGAGATTATTAAAGATTCGTCCAATCCAACCGCTTTGGGCGATTTAGAAAAAAGCGAGCTTCGGGCGTTTTTGGTAACGGCTCTGGATCGTTTAACCGAACAGGAAAAGCTGGTTATTGCACTTTATTATTTTGAAGAGCTCACCCTCAAGGAAATCGGCGAAGTAATGTCGATCTCGGAATCAAGGGTATCACAGATTCACACCAAGGCAGTTCTCAAGCTTCGAGGAATGATAAAGGAGAGATTTTCAGCCAACGAATAAATAGAGGAATTTATGGTTCAGCCGGTCGACATTGTTGATAGTCTGTCTAAAACCGAATTGGTCAGGAAATTTAATCAGAAGATTAAGGAAAGTTCGGAGATGGAGCAACGTCAGGCTACTCAAACATTGAAAGATAAGACATCGGATGAAACCAAGCGAACTCAGGAATCGATAAAAAGTGATATGCTGATAATTACGAAAGAACAACAAGAGCGGGAAGAGAAGAAAAAAGAGAAGAAGAAAGAGGACGAAAGCGATAATCAGGACGAGACCGACATGGAAAAGTCGGAAAATAAACATCTTGATCTCAAAGCTTAATGGAGAAGTGGCTAATGAATATAGGATTTTCAAAGAATAAACAAATGACCAAAATTCAGAAACGATATCAGGATATGATAAGCTGTGGCGATGAGAATAGAATAAGAACTGCCGTCAAAGAATTTGGAACAACAGATACAACTGTTAATCAATCATTGCAAACTGTCCGGCATTCAATTTCATATACAAATCGAATCAAATCAAGCTTAACGGTTATTAAGCCGCGTAACAAAGCTGCATTTTTAATGACTGCATCGACAATACCCGAAAATAAAAATATAGATATTGAACCAGTTGACATCATGGAAGAGGTTATTCCCGAAAAGTCGTATTCATCTGAACCGAGAAAAGAAACTAAAACGGATAAGATCGTTTCTGAAGTTGTATCCCCTATATATTCCGAAACAAAAACAATTCAAATAGGTGTTCTTAATTTAAAAGAAATTGATAGCTATGGCGATTTGTGCCGAAAATATAATTTACCATCATGGCAGTTCACTGCGTTTGATTCTCAAACGGGCGGAGCTTGGATATCTTATTCTTTTGAAATGAATCGGGTAAGGCAAAATGAATTTGCGATGTCTATTTCGAAGCATCTTACTTCTTGCGGAATTTTGGTCGATCAGATTAATCTTGAATTCTGTGACGACGCAATAAATTATAATTCTCACTTGGGTAAGTTTCATCGTTTGCTTGAAGATAATTTTTATTCTTCAAGCAGAGTGCATACGGGTTCAATGCTATTGCAGGAATCAGAATCTTTTATCATTCAGTACAATTACAAAATGAACTTCGATGCTTCTCTTAATCTGCCTCCAAACCAGTTGATATGCCGCCAATATGGCAGCGATTTTGGACCGGAAGTATTAAAATTCAAACCGGTTGTACTGGACAAGAACCAAACGGCCAAAGCAAGATATTTGGTTGGATTGAAAATGATGGCCGGTTTGTTTGGTGCTTTTGCCGGATTGGTTCGGTTAAGAAGTAGAAAATCTGGAAGAGTTAGAAGTACCAAAATTTCGAATAATGCTAATACAGCTGGAACTAATACAACAAAGATAAAGCTATCAAAGCCATCGGTGCCCAATTTTGGAATTGAATCGAGACCGCAGAGTACTGCACCGGTGAATAATAAATTCGAGTATATAAGCTTAAAAGATATGAATTGGAAAAGACCCAGGGAAAAACAAATCAATATAGATGCCCGTATGAACAAGGTTCGCAACCGGCAGGAATTGATTAGTCGCGCCAAAGAGTTGTTAGCACAAAAAAGATCAATAGCGGAACTAAAAAGTACGCTTCCGATGACCGAGGGTGAGCTTTCCATGTTAAGTCAAAATATAACGTTTAGTGATTTAGAGAGGAATTGACAATGACATCAGAAGCACCGTTTTTTCTAGCTAAAGTTGAATGTCCGGTTTGCAAAACCATTAATGAGTTTGAAACCATCAGGGTCGGAGCATACACGGAGAATGGGCGAGATACAGATTTTTGCCCCAGCGATATAACCTGGCGCAATCCAAGATATCATTCCTATAATCCGCTTCTTTATTTTACTGCTACTTGTGAAAATTGTTTTTATACAAGAGAATTTACGAAAAGCTATAAAGATTGGAAAAATGATTCCTATTTTAAGACGTATCGCCAGAAAAGTATTAAGGATAAACATCTCAGTCTCTTAAGTGAATCAGAATCTGTAATAAGAGCTATTGGTGAAAAGCTTGATTCCAGTCGCTATCCGCATGAGACAGCTCTTTTGAAATTGACCCTAGCTATTATCGATGAGACCTTAAATGAAAAACCGTCCAATCTTGATTTGGGTCGTCTTTATATTCGGATCGGTTGGCTCTACCGCGATATGGCAAGAGGCGAAAATCCCAATCAACAGAGCATTAAGGGACATTTAATAACTATTGAAAATAAAATTGATACTTTGAAATCGTCCTTAAATGATGTCAATACAAATTTGTATGATGTCGACCATGCTATTACGCAGGAATTTGAGGATAACAAAATCGGGACCGAATTAAAATCGGTTCTCTTGCCAATCAGAGATAAGTATGATGTCGAACTAAAATCATTTCATGAGATGTTAAAGCAGCTAATCGGTAAGATCGATGATATTGAGACGGTAAATACGGAACACAAACAAGCTGCACTCGGTGGAGATCTGAGCAACTTGGAATCGTCCTATTATGATTACAAATCTTTCTTTGAGTTTTTAAACCATATGGCCGAGAAACATCGCGATATCGTTTTAAATGAGAAAGAAGCACTTACCAAAGCAGTCGAATATTATAAACATGCTTTCAGTGAGGGGCGTTCCATTGCTCAGGGCAATCAGCAAATACAGGCATCATATTTAATTGCTGAGTTATCACGACGCATCGGGCAGAGTGAGCAAGCTAAAGAGTATTTTAATACTACCATTAGAAGCGGACAGGAATTTGTGTATCGCAATAAAGGCGATCGCTCTCGGACCGCATTGGCCAGAAAGATACTGGAACTGGCCATTGAGCAGGCACGAGATAATAGAGCCAAATCAGCGGCAAAATAAGTAGGAAAAATGCAAAAAGCGGCCGAAAAAAAGAAAAACTGCGACTACCCGTTTGATATCTGGGAAAAGCTGGAAATAGTTGTCGAAGAGAATGGTGAAAGTGGGGTCTA
>JAQBFG010000317.1:0-5155 GCA_032123495.1 Candidatus Zixiibacteriota bacterium
CCGACATACTTGTCCCGGAGGCAAGAAAATATAAATCATCTATAATATGAACTCCACCTTCACGGTTGGAGGCGTACATATCAGTATTATCGGCCCGCAGCGACAAAATAGTTTGTCCCGGTGCACAAAAATCAAGATGGCTGCCATAGGTCGAAAATGATGTCACATGATCTTTATCGTCGGTTGCACCAACGGCAATAACCAGATCATTCGTCGCTGGATAGTTGTACTGCTCGGTTCCATCATTTCCGGATGAAGCGCATAACACTACACCTTTTGAATTGGCGTAAGCAAGAGCATCGCTGACCAGATCGCTTTGTGTGTATAACCCAAAACTCATACTGATAACATCAGCGCCGTTGTCGGCGGCATAAATAATTGCCTGAGCAATGATTGATACAAACGGTAACGGGTCAATATTGAGAGCCATTATTTTACAATTGGGGGCGATTCCGGCGATTCCGATGCTGTTGTTTGATAATGCCGCAACGATCCCGGCACAGTGAGTGCCATGCCCATAGTTATCGGTTGGATCATTATTCCCGACCCCGATATTAATTAAATCGCCGCCAAAATTCCAACCGTTAATATCATCGATAAAACCGTTAAAATCATTGTCAAAACCGTCATCGGCAATTTCGTTAGGATTAACCCAAATATTGTCGGCCAGATCGGGATGATCCAGATCAACGCCAGTGTCAATAATTGCTACCACTGCCGTCGATGTCTTATCAGGTTGGTTCTGAAAAGCCTCATCGGCGTCGATATCGGCATCATTCGTCCCGGAGGTCAGGATCAGCTCATCATTATTAGCTCCATACACACTCTTAACATGATAATGCTCCTGACCGGTATTATTCAAACCCCATTGATGCGAGTAAAGAGCATCGTTGGGTGATTCATGATATTCAGCGATCTGATCGATCTCAGCATACAAAATGCCGGGAATATTTCTATATTCAGAGAGAACCTCTTCAATATTTTGCGCCGATGTTGTCTCGACAATGTATATATCCGCAAACCGATTTTTCCCAGAATCTATTTTTTTCTTATCGATCAGAGGACGTATTTGTTTTATCTGATATTTTGTATTTATATTATCAAGTCCAGCCAAACCGGTCACAGTCCCGTTTAATTTCCCCGCCCGAATTATCTCCGATATGTTTTTTTTGAATTTAACAATAATTCTTGTCGGCAAATTATCTTTGAAATTCCTGTCTTGATTGCTTCCATAGATTGCAAAACTGCTATTACTTAATAGGAAAAATGCCAAAAATGACAGGATTATTGATGATAAATTTATAATGTACTTACACTTAACCATTTTCACCTCATCTGCAGGTTATTGGCGGTTTATAGGATAATACGGATTTGGACCGTGGATGTTTAATATCATCTATAATTTACAATAATATTCAGATTTGACAAGCGGTTTTATTTCATGACACATAACAAAGGAGCAATATAATTATCTTCTTATTGCTTTTTGCATATTTTCAAATTAAAATATTATCATATAACATCACAAAGTCCGGGAGGTTCAAATTGGCTATTCGCTTTTCTCTTTTATTCCCAATACTGTTCGCTTTAATAATTTTATCTATTTCTGATGCTGAATCAAAAGAAGATTCTGCTATAGGCAACTCAACGATTTATACATCTTTGTACAATGATCTGATGAATATGTCTCCAGACAGTTCGGTAGTTGCCGTGGTCAATAATCTTACAATAAAGCGCGATGTTGGTGAATTTATATTGCAGGAAGGTACGATTAGCTTTTGTAATCCAATTAATGGTAGAATCTGCGCAGCTGTGTTTGACGGAAGCGGTATTTTTGCATTTACGCCTCCGCTTGAAATTGAACGATTACAGCTTAAACGGTTTTATGAGACTGACTCACTTTACCGCAAATTTACTCATCTGTTTATTATGTTTGGTGATGAGACGGAATTTGAATTGAGGAAAAATCTTCCATTTTCATCAGGTTCAATTTCCAAAAAGACAAAATCAACTATAACAAATTCATTGAAATTTATGGGCAATAAGAAAACAAAAAGTTTTAATTATGAAATCGTCAAGACTTTTCTCGATAATCAAAAAAATAAACTTTTTTACGCCCATATCCAATGTGATAAGGATAAACCTCTGTTTTTTGGAATAAATCCTTATAAAAGTACGAATGAAAAGGTCTATCTGAAAAAGGAAGCTCATGTAAAATTCAGAGATTGGCGGGAAGTTGTTTGCCAATTCCCGGCCCAAAATTACAAAACAAACTTGAATGGCTCAAATTCTAATAAAAGTTATTACATAAATAAATATGTTATGGATTGTACTTTTGAGAATAATCTTGATTTTTCTGCAAAGGCAACCATTCATCTCAGATCAGGTCTCGAAAATCAGCATTGGTTATTTCTTAATTTATATAGTGATCTTGAAGTTGATTCCGTGTTTTGGCACGATTACTCACCTTTGGAATATTTTCGGGGAAAAGAGAGTTCAAGATTATGGGTATATTTCCCGGATGCTTTGGGCATGGATATCTGTGATTCCATAACCTTGTTTTATCATGGAAGACCGGTGGATCGAACCACCAATTGGTTTTATATTGAATCATCAACAGCCTGGTATCCAAGAAATACAAGTTCAAGGCAATTATCAAATTTTGATCTGACATTCCATGTCCCTGATAAATATGTTTTCGTCAGCGTAGGAGATAAAATCGAAGAAGAAAAAAATGGCAAGATCATATCAACTCGATGGGTTTCGCCAGGGCCTGTTAGAAACAGCTCTTTTAATATTGGTTTTTTTGAAGAATACGAGGTAGAAGATGATCGTGTCCCTCCGGTAACGGTTCTTATATCCGAAATGAGTAAACGGCCTGGAACCCATACCGGTAAAGCTATGGAGAAACAAGTTGGCGATGATGTGGCAAACAGCATAGCATTTTTTCAATACTTATTTGATGATTGCCCTTTTGAAAGATTTTATGCAACTGAAATATCCTATTCTCATGGTGAAGCCTTTCCCGGCTTGATTCATTTAGACAAAGGTACTTTTCAGCATATAAATTATGAGGGTTATAATCAAATGTTTCGAGCCCATGAGGTCGCCCACCAATGGTGGGGAGTAAGTGTCGATTTTAAAACATATCATGATTTTTGGATGGCCGAGGCAATCTCAGAGTATTGTGGTCTTTGGTATTTACAGTGGGTCAAAAAAGATAATAATAAGTTTTTTGCCAGACTAAAGGATTATCACTGGCATATTATGGATGAGTACAATAGAAAATATTATTCCGACAAATATGCAGGACCTATATATCTGGGGTACAGGACTTCCAGTAGCGATCGACCCGATGGTTATGGTACCATAGTTTATTTAAAGGGTGCCTATGTTATACATATGTTAAGAAATATGTTGGTTGATTTGAAGACTATGAATGAAGATCGGTTTTTGGGATTGATGCGTCAATTTTATAATGACTTTAAAGGAAAAGCAGCCACTACTCAGGATTTTCAAAATTTAGTTAGTCAGTATGCTGGCGAAGACATGGCGTGGTTTTTTGATCAGTGGATCTATGGAGTTGACATACCAACTTATAAATTTTCATATAAAACCGAAGAGAATGATGATGGCAAATTTATTGTAACCTGTCGTGTTAAGCAATTGAATGTCCCGGATGAATTCAAAATGTATGTTCCGATACTTATTGATTTTGGAAATGATCAGAAAGCTCGGGTCAGATATTTAATAGAGGGACCGCTAACCGAATTTCAATTACCACTATTGCCTCTACAACCAAAAAAAATTATTTTCAATGATCTCGAATCTGTTTTATGTGAAGTAAAAACTGAAAAATGGAAAGATAAATAAGAGTCCTATCTGAACATAATCTTCGGCTGTACATCCTGATTCATTAATTCGGTGACATCAATAAAATTATACGGTGCGCTCCATTTGGTATAATAACTTATATCTTCAAGTTGCTCAAATTCTGTCCCAAAATAATGATTAAAGATTGTTCTAAATGAATTTACCGGAGTGATACTATCATATATTATGGTACTATCACCGTCAGGAAGATAATAAGCATTAAATATGGAAAGTCTTTCGCTGGTATAGGTATCCTTGAGACTTTCCCAGTCAAGCAACGAGCCGGGGCCATGATCACTCTGAAGAATAATAACCGGTTTCCGACCCGGCCGCGACAATAGAGTACTAATTAATTTTTTAACCTGATTGTTTATAAATTGAATCTGTCCGTTATACATTTTAATATATTCGAATCGAGTGGCGTCTTCCACACCCATAAAATGGCTGCCGTCATGATACCCAAACTCCCGGTTATAATTGATCTCCTCACCATTTGGTCCATATACAAACGGCGGATGCGGCGATACAATCGGAGCTATTACTATCCGGGGTGATTCAATTTCCGGTAGATCGATCAGTTTCTCAAAGGCAAATTTAACAGTATTACGTTGAAAACTGAACTGATTAAACAGCGGGAATTTCCGCAAGAATCTTGGAATAGGCGTATAATTTATTAGAGCATTTTCAAATTCATCCAGCGATAATCCGGGTGAAAAATAATAGTCGGCATTTCTTAATTCCGTGCCAGAATATCCACTTGCAATCGCCATAATTTTGTAATTATACTGTTTGAGAAAATCAAAAACATAGTTGTGACGTACCATATCCATCAGCAGCTTACGATTTGTAGCTTCAATACCTATATCTTCAGCTAATTCATCAAGATAAATCATATTAAAGGTTGATGTCAACGAAAGCAGCGTCTGGCAATAATTAGACCGACTATGCTCAGCAATATAAAATCCTTTTTCTTTCAGAAAATTGCGGAATTCGGAATTGTCATACCGGTAAATCTGACGCAGTATATCGGCCCGGGCATAACCATCCAGCATTATAAAATATATATCCGGCAGTTCTTGTTCGGTTTTTTCATCAAGCAGTGGTTTCACCAATTCCGGCTTGAATTTGTTGATATCGATGTCGGCGCTTCCGGAAAATTTAGAGATAGTTATATTGGATAAAGCAACTATAACCAGTCCAATTGAAAAAATAGTTGCGGCATTAGTAATTTTAGAAATATCCTTTCGAGACCTAAGCAGATAATAAATGCCAATTAAATAAG
>JAQBFG010000318.1:0-8321 GCA_032123495.1 Candidatus Zixiibacteriota bacterium
GTGAGGTGGCCAGATGCTGGACCAATTTATTAAAGAAATCCCGGCCGGTCGCTTCGGCCGTTCCCTCAACTAATGACCTAAGCATCATTTCCGCTTGTCTATGTCTGGTAATATCTCTGGCATTAATTGCCAGCGCCGTTACTTTGCCTTTGTCATCAAAAACCGGATATATATTATTATCAAAATATCTGCCTTCTCGCTCATCCTGGAAGCGAATTGGTTCACCTGAGCGGATCACTTTGTTACCCATCGCTTTTCTCGATTTCGCGAGTTTCGGCGGTAGATAGTCGTATAAAACTTTTCCAATAATTTCATCTTCTTTTTTGTTGAGTCTCTGAGCTCCAATTCTATTAATGGCCAGAATAGTCGCATCGGTATCAATAAGGATAGCCGATTCAATCGGAGCATTAATGAGCGCGTCAAGCGTCCGCTCCCTCTCTTGCAGCGCTTCAACTGCTCGCTTGCGATCTGTTATATCTAAGGCGGTGAAAGTGACACCCTTGGACAAGTTTTCAGCATCAAGTGGCGTTGAACTTAGCAGGACATCAATTACACGACCATCCTTACACTTCCAGTATGTTTCCACCGTTCCGGTGCCGGACTCGTTGATTTGCCTGTATTTTTCCTGACCTACAAATTCAAATTCTTTGTCAGATGGATATAGCATTCGTGCATTTTTGCCCACTAACTCATTCTGTGAATAGCCGGTCATTTCGCACATCCGCTCATTGACCTGCTGTATTACTCGATCGACCACCACGCCAATGCCAGTCGGTGCCGCTCTAAAAATACTTTGCAAATGCGCCTTACCCTGTCGCAACGCTTCCTCAGCTTGCTTGCGGTCGGCGATATTAATACCCATCCCGGCTATGTAAGTTTTATTGTTGATAATCACTTTCCGTCCCGTGAAGTAGTATGGTATCTTTTTTCCGCTTTTAGTCAAAAGGTTGTTTTCCATCAAGGAGTAACCGATATCATACACTTCCTGCATCCTTTGGGCGCAATTATCTCTTTCTATACCTTCATCGAAAAAATCGAGTGCCGTCAAGACATCCAGTTCCTTATCAGAATACTCGGTGACTTCTTTCCAATTGTCATTTCGCCGAATTAATCGAGCGTTATTCTTGTCGATGATATAAAACAAACCCGGCAGGCTATCTATTATTGAATCGATAAAATGTTGTGCCGCTTGTATTTTTTCCTCGGCTAATTTATTTTCAGTAATATCCTTTGAAACTCCAATTATTGCTGTTACTTTACCCTCAGAATCTAGGAGTGGACTTAAGCTGGTACTCAGCCACATTTTCTTTGTTCCGAATATCGAGACGCTTTCAAAACTTCCGGCCTCGCCTGTTTTTATTATTCTTTTTATGTCACCTAAGTATCGCTTAGAAATCTCAGGCGGAAATAAGTCTGATATTTTTTTGCCGACTATCTCATCTGGTTTCATCCCAAATGCTCTTGCTGAAGACTCGTTAACCGAAATAACTTCGCCGTCACCATTAACGACAAAAATCAAATCAGTTATGCTCTCGATCAAACTCTTGTATTCTTCTTTACTTTTCCATAACGCTTCTTCGGCTAATTTGCGTTCGGTGATATCAATTCCAATGCCAAAGAAAAAGTCAAAGCGGCCATAGGTATCATATACCGGTTGCCCATGCCACTCTATCAAAAGTTCGCGACCATCTTTTGTTAAGATGCTGTTTTCATTAACAGTCGGTTCGTTGATATTAACCAATTTTGCGAAAATTTCATGAACCGCTTGCCGATCCCACTTGGGAATAAACGTAGCCAAATAGTCTTTTCCAATCACTTCTTCCGGTTCGTATCCAAGAGCATTCAGCATGGTATGATTCATTACCTTGGTTTTACCTTCGGCGTCGATGGCAACAAAATAAGCAGGCGAAGTCTGAATGATTGAGTCACTGAAATATTTTTCTTTTGCCAGATTCTTCTCGGTCTGCCGTCGCTGGGTGATGTCTCGACCGATAGCGATAACATATTTGGGTTTTTCCTCCGTATCATTAATAAACGAAGCCCGATACTCTGTTAAGATGCGTTGATTGCTTTTGGTAATAAGTGATATCTCAACGGTGGCATGTCCGTCCCTCGATATCGTTTCAAAGATATTAGCTACCTTTTCCAGATCTTTTTCATCATACCAATCATCGGGAGCCTTCATTGAGGCAATTTCTTCATTACTATAGCCGCTGAGACGAGCAAAGGCATTGTTCCACCGAATCGGCTTTCCGGTTGAAGGGTCAAATATAAATAAGGTATCTACTTGCGCATTGATAGCGGTTTCAGTGAATTCTTTCTCATTTTTTAATATTTCTCTGGTTCTATTGCTTTCAGTAATATCAACTATGGCAAAAACGATATCGCCATCCTGAAACGATCCATTCGAAATTGATGAACTGATCAGGACTTCAATAATATTGCCGTTTTTATGTCTTAGTTTTGCCTCTGTTGTCCCATGTCCCGTTTTGTTTATTTGGTCGTATAGTGTCTGTCCAACACGCTCAAATTCGGCCTTATCAAGATAGCCGATCTCGGTACTTTGTCCCATCAATTCACTCTCAGAAAAACCAGAAAATTCACAAAATATTTTATTTACATTTGTTATAACCCGGTTTTTGACCACGACCATTCCAACCGGAGCGTTCATGAATAGGTTTTTTGTCCAATTATGTTCAGAATCTGAGGTACTCATTATTTTTTGTCCGAACTTAATAAAAAAACTATCAATTATAATACGAGCCTATCGCGATATAGCAGGCTAGTATTATTTTATTAAATGATTAAGAAAATAGCAATCAAAATCTGACTTTTAAAGAAGCATTCAGCCCCCCATTTTGGGAGGCTGTTGAAAGGTCCTGAGCAAATTGAATTTTAGATAAGTCGGCGCAAAACAATCGATAATTCTTTTTCTTCGCCTCCATCCATCAACAAATGCAAGCTAATTGTCTTGCCTTCCAGAAGAAATAAAGAGTCCAGTTTAGAATGATCAAATTCGGAAGCTGGTTTACCATTGATTTTATAAATTTTATCGCCAATTTTTATATCAGCTTCACTCGCCGGGGAATTTTCATGAACCTGCCTGACAGTATAATAATCGTTTTTCCCTTTGCGCATCACCAAACCGCTCATATCATATTCAAATGGATCGCCGAAACTTTTATTTGGTTCGATCAACATCTTTTGCCCGTAAAAATCGAAAATAAGATTAAAGCGTGATAAAAGCCCCAGTCCAATCATTACCTCATACGTTTTTTCTTCACTCGGTTCACCCGAGACATAATCTGCAATAACCTCATTAATTTCATACCCGCCGATTTTTATTTGTGGCAACCGCCCGACATATCCGGTTGTGACCTGACCAAGAATATTCATTCCAAGAGCCTCAGGCAGCGACTTCTCTGGAACAGGAATTTTTGTCTCACCGAAAGTTTTAATTTCTAATTGAGTATTGTAGCCGAGGTCCATAGCTATATCCAATGATACCTTGCGGCCATCTGCCAGGTTAAGAGTCCCCGGGATCTTCCAGGTGCCGAATTCAGAAGGTGTCCATGGTATCGAAACGCCGGAACCTGAATACTCAAATTTATCCGGCTTAATAAGGGTGATGATTTTTTTGTCAAAATTAATATCGACAATAAAATGTTTGAAAAAGCTGGC
Source organism: Candidatus Zixiibacteriota bacterium (assembly GCA_032123495.1). Classification (GTDB taxonomy): domain Bacteria; phylum Zixibacteria; class MSB-5A5; order GN15; family PGXB01; genus JAAERC01. The sequence continues at coordinate 3,682 of JAQBFG010000318.1, forward strand.
GCTGAATTGGCCAACTGATCCACTCCACATACTGCTGTTGCCAGAACTGTATGGCGTAATAATAGCTATTTGTTGTGAAAATTCAACGTCGGGCAGAGTCACAGTAATTCCGGACGCTGTTTTTGATTTCAACAAATTTTCGTCTTCATTACCGCCACCGATACCGATTTCACCGTCATAATCAAAACCGAGCGAATCGACTTCGGGGCTTCCCCAAAACAGCAGTTGATCCCACATATAACCGTCATCAAGGAGCATGTAAACCTCGCGACCGTTTATTTCTGCGCGAAAATGAATATCGCCGCCGAAAATCGTAAATGGAATTTCGGCCCGGCCGTTATCGGTCAACATTTTGTATTTCCCCGGGGGAGGACCAAGTTTTGATTCGGTATCTTCGGATAAAACCGGGGCGACCAAAATTATTCCGATTATCATTGATAAGAAAATCGTTCGATTGAATAATGATTTCATTTGTTATGATTCCTTTCTTCTCTGTTTGGGCTACACTGGGTTATTCCGGATTCCGCGCGCAAACAGATCCAGATAATGTTTGAAATATTCTTCGGTATTAAATTGTGCAAATGAGTAGGTTTGTGATATCGCCCGGTTGATAACAGCTCTTATTGAATAAAGAAATTGACTGATACAGATATCGATTTTCAAATCTTGTCGAAGCGAACGGTCAGCGATACCAATTTTGAATATCTTGCGAAGTCCCTCAGCCAGTTCATTGTTGATTTCTTCAAAACTATCAAAAGTGCTGTCGCTGATTCTATTTCGATCTATTCCTTTCAAATCCCAATAAAGTTGCAACCGAATCGATTGAGGGTACTCACGCGAAAATTCAAAAAGCGATTCACCCCAGGTTAATATTTTCTCCAGTCCGGTATTAACTTGAGCAATCGCTTTTTTCTGTTTTTCCCAGCGAGTATTTAAATCTTCGATTAAAACCATCAAACTGATTTCATCACGGCTTTTAAAATAACTGTAAAGAGTTCGCCGTGTATATTCGGCAGCCGATGCGATATTATCCATATTGGCATTCTCAACGCCATTTACAGCATATAGCTGCCGCGCCGCATTTAATATAAACTGTTGTCGTGCTTCATATTCAATTGTCTTTCGTGACATCTGAACCTCATTTTTCTTTGTATTACACATATTGTGCATTATAATACGTTCTACGAGTAATTGCTATATAAGTTCCAAAAATATTTTGAGGTCAGTATTTTTTATAATTTTTCAGAATAGGTTGTCGCCGTTAGATATTATTGCTATTATTAAATATGCGACTACTTTTGGCCCTTCTGTTGGTTTTTATATTTATTGGCGATTCTATTTGTGCCGACGATAAGATAGATTCCAATAAACGATTTTATTTCGATTACCATGCTTCTACCAAGCAGTTTCTTGATGTAATTGATTCGGCCGTTGTTTTAGCGCGTGAAGAATTAATCATAATTCTTGATGACAGCCTTCATTATCGGCCAAAGATTTTTATCGAAGATAATCTGGCAGATTTTAAAAACAGAATAGGTGCCGCTGTTCCGGATTGGGGTGCGGCGGTAGCACTACCATATAAACAAATGATTGTTTTAAAATCACCGGCCAATTTCAGATTGGGCAAGTCGCTTTTTGAACTGATCAAACATGAATATACGCATCTGGCTCTTGAGGATAGACTAAATCATATCGAGCCGCCCCGATGGCTCAATGAAGGTCTGGCGATGTATATTGCTTTCGAATGGGGATGGGCCAGTAATATTGCTTTGTCCAATGCCGTCGTTTTTGGATCAGTAGTTCCGCTTCGGGAAATTGAAAAGATGAACCGTTTTCCGGAGGGTCAGGCAAGAATCGCTTATGCACAATCTTATATGGCGGTGAAATATTTACTTGAACAATACGGTTTTGATTCTTTTAATATACTATTGGATAATATAAAGGATCGCCAATCGATAGACGATGCATTGATGGCGGCGACAGGTTCGAACTATGATGGTTTTGAAAAAGAGTTTAATAATTATTTACGAAATAAATTTAACTTATTAACGATATTTATTGATATGTCTTATTTTTGGTTATTTCTGGCAATTGTAGTCATCGTCGGCTTTTTTCTTAGTTACCGCAAAAAGAAGAAAAAATATAAAGAATGGGACGAGTACGATAAGTACCATTCGACCGATTTTGATTATGGTGATTCGGACAATCCTGAGCAGGTAGATGATGAAGATAAGCCATGGGCTTGAATATTTTGCGCTCTGGACATTAACAAAAGCGGTTCAGATCATACCGGGGCGATTGGCTGATATTATTGCGCTCGGTATTGGCAAGCTGACCTATTATTTACTGACTTCGCGGCGACGGATCGCCGAGGAGAATCTTCGCCGAGCATTCCCGGGTGAACTCAGTGATATACGTATTGCTGAAATCGTCAAAACTGTTTTTGTAAATATTGCGCGAACAACTATTTCCTTTACCCGTCAGCCGGTTCTGAAAAATGAAGATTTTCTCCGCTCGGTCACAACCGTGATCGGTTCTGAATATATTGATCAGGCGTTGAGCGAAGGAAAAGGTGCGATGATGGTGACCGGGCATTATGGTAATTGGGAACTTTTTGGACGCTGGCTTCCGGTGGCCGGTTATCCGACCGATTTTCTGATGGGGCACCAGCATAATGAAAAAGTCAATGATCTTTTTATATCATTTCGAAAGACCGAAGGATTAGGTCTGATACCGGTTGGAATCGCTTCAAGACATGTGCTAAAATCGCTGAAAGCAAACAGATTGATCGGGGTTGCCTCTGATCAGCATGCCGCCTCCGGTGGCGTGATCGTGAATTTTCTTGGCCGTCCGGCCTCCACCCCAAAAGGTCCGGCAGCGTTTGCTGTTAAAGTGGGCTCTCCGATTATTTTTGGTTATCTGGTTCGCGAGAAATATAATAAGTACAAAATTGAATTTTCCCCGCCGATTTATCCGCCTAACAGTGGCGATACCGAAAACGATATAAATCAAATGACCCAACAGTACGCTTCTATTCTGGAATCTTTGATCCGTAACAAACCGGAAGAATGGATGTGGACCCATCGCCGCTGGAAACTCGATTGAACAGATAGTTTTTATGGAAAGCTTTAAGTATTTAATCAGAATCCCGAATCATCTTGGCGATGCTATCATGGCTTTGCCCGCGGTTAAGGCGTTTGTAAAATTAAATAGTAATAAAAAAATCGCCCTGTTATTGCCTGCGTGGGCGGCGCCTTTATATCAAAACATAACAGATGCCGATTTAATATTACTACCTTCAAATAGCCTGCATGGATTGGTGGCGATTTTATTTCAGATCAAACTGCTTCGGAAATATAAAATTGAAAATGGAGTTTTATTGACTCCATCATTTTCGTCAGCGCTGGTTTTGTTCTTAGCTGGAATAAAAAACAGATATGGTTATGTCGGTGATAATAGAAGTATCTTTTTAAATCGTAGCGTCAATTTATCTGTAAAAGAAACTATTCATCGTTCGGCGAAATATAAATTCCTTCTTGAAAAGGCAGGGGAGAAGAAACTTATAACTAAAAATCCGCAAGTGAATATTTCCGATTTGCAAAGGATGAAAGCAACTGCGCTGTTAGAACAATTCGGTCTTAATCAAACTGACAAATATCTTGTAATCGCACCACGGGCAATTGCCGAGTCAAGACGCTGGGGGACAGATAATTATTCGTCTCTGGCACGAAAAGTAATAGATAATTATGATCTTAAAATTGTTTTAGTTGGAACTGCCGATCAGTTTGATCCCGGACAAAGAATAGCTGGTGACGAAAGAAAAATTGTAAATCTTTGCGGTAAAACAAATATCGAGCAAGCGGCCTCGATTTTATCCGGAGCGTTATTATTTATTGGCAATGATTCGGGGTTGGCTCATCTTTCATCGGCAGTCAATATTCCGCTTCTTATTTTATCTGGGGCCGATAATCCAGAGGAAACATCACCGATTTCTGATAAGAAGACTGTAATTATCAAATCAACTCTTGACTGTATTTCATGCGTTAAAAACAGTTGTCCCAAAGGCGGTGACGAGTATATGTTATGTATGAAAAAAATAAGTGTCGATGAAGTTTTTGAATCAGCTTCCCTAAAAATTAAATCCCATATTTAGTTCACAGTTATGATATAGGTGAAATTGCCTATATTTTATTTCCTTATGGCAGAAAAGAGTTGACAAAATATCAAAAAAGCTGTTTATTTATAGAGAGTCAGGGAGCAGGAGAGGTTCCCAATTTTGTCTGCGAAAATTTATCACCAAATTGTCATGTAGTTGTATGGCAAATAATAAAGAGTTGTGTTTTGACTGTATTGTCAAACTTATTATATACAAGATATTTTATTAATGTTGTTGAATATACGACAGTTCCGTGTTTTTCATTGTAACTGGGATACAGATAAGGAGATAGGCTGAGCACTTTCATTACGTTATAAGATTTAGAGTATTTTGAACAGAGCACAACCCCGTATTGAAAATCTTGGTCAATCAGGTTGGTTCAATTTTATGTTTGTCGGTAAATCTACCAGTCAGTTTTTGTATTATCTGGAATATCTACAGGAATATTCAATCCTAAATTTAATCTATAAATCGGAGGACTTAC
>JAQBFG010000319.1:0-13935 GCA_032123495.1 Candidatus Zixiibacteriota bacterium
AGTTCCGGAAATATAATATAATCAACCGAGGCGGCATCATCCCCGGATGACACTGATCCATTTTTGGCATACTCCCAACGAAAAGTATGTGGCCCGGCGGTAATATTAAAACTTGCTTTTGTCCAGTCTATCTCACCGGAATATGATCCAACCATTTCGTCATCAATATAAAATGATAAATAATCTCCGCCACTTTCAGTTGAAACTTTAAAATAAAAAGACAAAATATCATCTTTTATAATATTTGTTTCAATAAAAAGGCCTGAGTTCTCATTGTCGTCGATAGTACCTGACTGCGCAAAATATGCACCTTCATATCTGGAACTTGGTATCACTGTCCATTGTTGGTCACCCGAGTGCTGCCACGGAAGATAGCTAAAACCGTTCGATTCAAAATCATCAACGACAGGATTGATAGTCATATTGAATAAAACCATATCGGAGTAGCCCCCATCGGCAGATAGATCAAGTTGGAACTCTACCGAGTAATTAATTGGACAACCCGAGGTTACGCTGAATTGATAACTACTCAGCGACGTCCCCTCGCCCAGCGAACCGCTTATGATTGGATACGATGATAAACCCTGAGTCACGTTAATATAACCATCGGTACAGGAGAGAGTGCCAGTTAGATTGGTGGCATCGGAAAGGCCGTAATTGATCACAGTAATATCAAAATCAACAACATTATCCGACTCAGGATTTTCGGCACTAAAACTCGAAAGACCAACCAGAGGGCCGGCGGTAATAGGAATCAATTCAACATCGACTATAGTTGCATATTCATCAAAAACAACAACATTATGAATCGTATCGGTATAATAATTTGTGGCCGAAAATTCAAGATCATAGGTACCGGATTTAATTAGACGATGATAATCACCAACATCGGGATCGGTTGGAACTCTTACCGTGTCAAATTCATGTCCAATGACGTGCACTCCGGCGTCAACCGGAAGCAATGTTACCGCATCGGTAACAACTCCCCTGATACCATACAATCCCTGCTCCAAATAATTTAAAAGAGGGCTTTTATTATAGGTCCAGTGATCATCAAGATATTTTTCATCCATAAGAAAGGCATCGGAAAGCTCCAACGTAATTTCCCGGCACTTATGCCACACATTCATATAATCCTGTCGGCCGCCGTTGACGGAATACCAGTCATATCCATTGGTAATACCATTATTAAGATAATTCATATACCCGGTGGGAGAATAAAATTGCGCCGAATCGGCATATTGTCGACAAGTATAAATAAACCACGCATCATCTGGATGCCTTGTAACTGTGTTATCCCAGGGATAATTTAGGACCTCAACCCCGGAATGCATATTGGCCGAGATAACAAAGTTATGATCGCCAGCAAAATTCATCATTGCAATTGTTTCCGGCTGCCAGGCATTGCCATCGGGATGGTTTCCGGCAAACTGATCGGGGAAATTGCGATTAATATCGACACCATTGGCATTAAAACGACGAGCTCCCGAAACCGTATAATCGCCATAATAGTAAGTACCATCCGGGTTGGCGTTGGGATTAATCCAGATCTCACAGCTATCGACCAATCGAGTGGCCAATGAATCGATTCCATAATTTGACAATAGATAATCGATCAGCCTCAGCGTCAGGATGTAGCCGACCGTTTCATTGCCATGCATGGTGCTGGTGTACATCACCTCCGGCTCGTCCTCCTCCACTAAAACATTATCCGAGATTTTGGCATATAAAAGCGACCTTCCATTTATCGTTGTCCCGATGTTCTCAATAACACAGAGATTAGGATAATCAATTGCATACTGATTCATCATCGCAACATAAGCGGTGTAGGTTGGGTAGGAATCCCATGCTCTGATATAATCAAGCGTATCTGACATTCTTATGTCAACACTCGCCCCCGGTGCTGTTAACAATTCATATTCATATTCTAATATTTCAAGCTGATGCAGTTGATCATCGTTGGCGAAAGCATATACCGTCAGGCCATTAACATTTGCAATTGATACTAAATTTGTCAGAAGTTGAATTTCATCGGTTGAACTAATATCAAATTTCAAATAATATTCAGAGTTTTTGCCAAAAAGAGAGGATAGAAATAAAAGTGATATTAATATAATTATCGCTACAATTTTAAACATGCTGTTTATCTGTTTCTTTGGTTTGTCTTTTCTCATAATAATTCGGTATTTTAATTTTTTCTATTATTTGCATCAAAACTCTTTAGGGGCAATTTGGTGCCGGACCGCCTTTATATTTGTAGTTTATAATATAAATAACATCTAAAATATTAATCGGGTCGATACCATCAACATTGGCAATATTTAATGGGTCAGGCGCCGGACTGCCCTTATATTTGTAATTTACTATAAAAACAACATCCAGTATATTTATATATCCGTCATGATTGACATCACCGCAAAATCCGCTCTGGTCATAACCGATTAATCTGATATCATCAATATTCCACCCGCAATAGTTGGCATAACTATTGGTCGCACCCAAACCGAATCTGATTTGAAAATCAGGATTATCGTCAGCATAAACCGAAAGATCGTAAAATTGCTCGTTCCACGACGATTCATTAATGGTTGTACCAGATTCAAAAATTCTGATCCAATCCAATCCGTCATAGACTTCCAATATAGCAAAATCATTGCCATTCCCCTCAACTCCCAAACAGCGGTAATAGTACAGTTGAATTCCATTGTAATGAGAGCAATTGATTACAGGAGAGAGGGCCCATTCGGTCATACCTAAATTTGGGTTATAATCTCCGCTGGTTCCGGGATTGAGATCATTGCCAAGAATACAATTATCTTCGGTTGCACTGTGGTCAAATTCAGGATCTGAAAAGCCATAGGTATCGCTTCCATTACCGCCAGTAGCCGGTCCGATGCTCCATTCGGCGGTACCAAAAGTACCCCCCAAACCACTCCAGCCTTTGTTTGTTGAAAAATCATCGCTGTAAATTTCAACGCGGCCGCCAATTACCAGATTGAAATTCAAAGAAGTCGCAAAACCAAAGTCGCCGCTGATATTCAGATTAAATGTTTTTTCGTAGCCAGAAGGACAGCTTGAACCAATGGTAAATTCAAAAATATCAATTGTGTTCACCGCTTCTCCACCAGCCGGTATATTATCATAGGAGCCATACGGATCATCAATATTAAGATAGCTGTCGGATTCAGAAAGAAGTCCCGTAATATTTCCTGCCAGCCCGGAGCTTCCGTTTTCCAGAGTAATGGTCATTTCAACTGTTTCTCCCAGATCGGGGATACCATTATTGTTTCCGGCATTATCATTGATTGTAACCGTCTTGATACTGATTGATGGTTTGTGAACCGTAAAACTAAACTCGCTTGGCCAGGGCGGATTGCCGCCGGTTCCGGTTACCGATAAGGTCATAGTTGCGGAATGTTCATCGGGAGTATCGGGATTAAAATAAAATGAATAGGCACCACCGATATTTTTAACTCCATAACCGCCAGAGATTGTACCATACAATTCAGTATCATCGGTTATTGTTATATATATATCATCAGAGGAAAGTGTCGCCTCAACATCGGTAGCAGCGGCAATGCCAACATTTTTTAGTTCCACTCCAAGCAAAATAGACTCACCGGCATCGATAAAACCGTTCCCGTTGCCCAAAGAAATGTCGTTTATATTGCTTGCTTCATAAATAACATACGGATCACTGTTTTCAACAATGTTCATTGTCCCAAAATATGGGATTTTGTTCTGGGCGCAGATAACTATATCGGCTTGACCTGTCGCCGGAAATGGCGTCAGTGGAATAGTAACCGTACCTGTTAAGTCAATATAACCGGCACCATACAGAATACCATCAGCGGAAATCCCAACGTACGATCCGGGGACAGCGGTCACCATAATCGAAGAACCATGCTTATCGACCGCTGGCGGATATGTAACAGCGTTGGCGGACGGCAAACCGAAGTAGGTCATCACCGAAGGGTCACCCATCAGATGATACACTTCCCAATAATATTCATCCCAATCACTTCCAGATTCGGTAACCGCCATATTTCCGGCCATTATGATGGCACTATTGGTATTGTAATGTTCACTAACCGGTTCACCATGATCGTGAAAGACGCCATCAAAGGCTCCCGGCCCGGTGTCGCCGAAATCAGGTCCACTGCCATCAATCGGTCCATATCCAACCGCCCACCAGTAATCCTCATCCCAATAGGTATCTTCCGAGGCACCAATATACCCGATCCCCCCCTTATTCTCTGCCTGCAAAAAGGCCTCACCGAGACAAGGTGTGAGAAAATTGCTCCCAAATGTATTGGCTTGACAACAATTGCCGATTCCGAGTAGGTACTTATGAATATTGGTTAGTTCGCCAACATTAGTTGCACTAAACTCCGGATTTGAATGACCGTCATGACTACAATGAGCAGTATAATTATAAAATCCGACACCATTATTTATAGTCCCGATAATATCGTCATCGGCCCCCGCAGCACTGGATGCAGGATGCAGCCAGACATTAGGATCGATACCATGAGCAATATTAAAATAATTCTCGCTCCCATAATTTATCTGTCCATTACCATAAGTCTCTGAACTATGAGCATCATATCCGGCAACAAGTGTAACATCGCCAAGATAACTTGGATCAGGCATCAAATACTGTTCATACTCCAAAGTTTTATCGATCTGAGGTTGAAGCTCGGCTATATTTTGCGCCGAAAAGCGTCCATAATATATTTCCGGGAAATAGTCACCGGTAAATTCGCAAAAATGTAAATCGGTTACAAACGACCCATGCAAACCATCAAAGGCCGGGATTTGTTGATCATCCCCAACCAATAGTACAAAGGAGGGGGCAGGATCCTCGGATGTCCCGGCGTTGTATAGCGTATTAATATAATTTTTTATAGAGATACTGGAGAAACCAATAATATCGGTATAAGCAACATCAACGTTAAAGCCCTTTTTTGTTTTCCACTCAATAAACGGCTGCAATTGGCTCTCGAACATCCGGTCGGAAATTATTAAGTATTTTATTGGATAATTGGTAATGTCTGATCGTACCAAATCAGAAGATGAAACATAATTTATTATTCCCTGATAATTCGGTTCAAAAAATGGCGAGTAGTAGTTTTTGCGTATTAATGCCGTTTTGTCCCAATCAGGATTTAGATAGCTAACACTGACGGTAAGACTCTTGCAGACAGTCAAACTGTTTTCGACCGGATTGTATTCAAACGGTGAAAATGATACTAGCGCCAGATGCACCGAACGAAGCGTTCCGAGTATTTTAGTATCTATCAATGGTAATTGATAAGACTGATCTGTTTGATACAACGAACGATTGATTTCGAACTGAGCTTCAGAAGCATCTTCTGATTTTGAAAGTGAGGGCTGAACCGGCAAAATCGGAACGGTCAGGTCAAAATCATTCAGATTGTAAGTTTCAAATTCCGACGAAACAATATCGATCTGCAATTGGCAGTCAAATGGAATTGAAATAATTTTATTAGCCACCGGAAGCGATGGTTCACCGATATTGAATGATCTTGAGAATCCTGCAATAGTCGGCAGAACAAACTCACCTTCGGTGGTTGTAACAGGAAGAAAATCAATTGTACCGACATTAAATTTGAGCGTGACTGCTTCGGTTTTGTTCCCAACCAAATTCACTTTGGAAGGGACATCGCTGACACGGATTGATTTTGATAAATTATTGGCATGTGTCAAACCGCAGCCAAGTAGTGCCATTGCCAGACAAAAAACGAAAGACCGTCTCAAAACCATATCAACGATTTCATATTTATTAATCATTTGGCCAATCCAAAAGTGGTAACATTACAATTCTAAATCACCTGCAAGACACGTAGACCTACCTAAATATATGAAGATTTGGCATTTAGTCAAGGTTTTCAACATTCTGCTATTAAATCAGAGCAATTGGCAACTCCAGGAGTATCAATATTTTCTCTTATAATACTTACGATTTATTTATTAAAATAGTTGGTCGATTGCATTTTATATTACAGCAATATATTCTACTCCTAAAAAGTTTCGAAATATGTCTCTTTGCTATTTTTTATGGAGATCTTTTCAGCCTGCCCGGGTCCGAATTCAGCGCCTTTATTAAGCGTTACCTTATAACCTTTTTTGGCATTTTTATACTCGGAGATAAGACGAGAAACATCCAATCCGTATTCACTCGCCTTTCGGTATTTTTCAATATTCCCTTTGAGCGCTTTATTGAGAGCTTCGGGGTCGTCCATCGATATTTTGCTCAACTTACGATTTGTCTCCCTCTTAATTTTGTCAAAAATATGTTCAACATCGCCAACAATAAGAGAACCGGCAAAAGCCATAATGATAATTATCAAATCTATCGCTATTGCCAAAAGCAGGGCAAACATCGCCAGATTATTCATTTCCAACAAATCGTTGAGAACCAACATAAAAGCCTGCTGGCGATTGATAGATTTTTCAATATAATTGGCCTGATTGGGCGGCATCGGAATCGCAATCGATGAGGCTGTTAATACTTCGACTTCATTAACCGGAAAACCGACCCAGGCATGATTTGCAATTTCAACCTGATCCTCTATTGTCCGGCCGCCGTTAAGAGCTAAGGCGAGCGAATCAACCGATTCAATATAATTATCAATAATGACAAGATTTTCATCAAGCTGTGCCATATTTGTCTCAAAATAATTGGTAATGATTCCCGCCCCCTTACCCTGTCGATAATTCTCTCCCTGACTTTTTTCCCAGGATAAAACGGTCGCGCGGGCCCCATCTATAATCGATTGAATATAATCATCGCGACTTCCCTCATCGACAATTGTGGCCCATCCATTCGCGCGTTCCAGCTCCAATAATTTTTCCAGTCGAGAAACCTGATAACGACCTTTCATTGAAGCCTCTTTGGCGGTTTGGGCATAATCGGCCAACACACTACGCAAATCCTGAGAGAACTGTCCTCTTATTTTATGAGCCCTGGTAGTTTCCTGCAGAGCAGTATCAAAGCTTACAAATGAGAAAAATATGGAAAAAGCAGCAGCAATCCCAAACGCGGAGACATAGGTTAACTTGTTATCCCTCATTCGCATCAATGACCAGGCGATCCCTAACAGGACAACCTGAAGTCCCAACGATCCAATAAAAGCGAGTTGCTTATCAAGTAAGACTGACATGCCATTATAGGTAGTGAAAAAGGATAATATCGACAGTAGAAATGTCCCGAGATATATCATAAAAGAAGTGATGCCGGATAATCTATTTGAAATCATTTCTATTTCCCCCAAAACAGTAAAAAAGCCAAAAAACGAGATATTTTTTCTATATCTTATAAATATCGGCGGGTGGAGAATAAAAATTACTGCTATAAAAACAACAGGGTAGCCAAAATAGGCTACCCTGCTTTATAGAAAATTCAGTTTGTATTATTGAATTATGGACATGCGGGATCGGGGCCGTCTTTATACTTATAATTTATTAAATACACGACATCCAAAATATTAACGGGAGATATACCATCGACATCACCTGCTATAAGCGGATCTGGCGCAGGGCCGTTTTTGTATTTATAATTGATTAAAAAGACTATGTCGAGAATATTAATTCCCTCCAAACCGTCAACATCACCGCAGGTGTAGCCAGCTCTAGTAAGTGTTCCCTGCAATGGCGAAAGATGGCTCCACTGACCATCGGCATCCAATGCTCTGACCTTATAATAGAAATATTCCTGTTCCGGTTTTTCGGTAAAGGTATAAAAATTATCTTCAATGGTGGACGAAACAACTGTTTCAGTCCCAACGTAAGTAATCATTTCAATATCATCTATATAAATGCCCTCAAGCTGAATACTTTCGTCAGTGACGTAGGCAAATAATAGATAAACAGCCTGCCCGGAAAAATCTGACAGATCAAATTCTGCTTGTACCCAGCCGTCTGAATTTCCTGTAATACCAGGGCCAATACTGTTTCCGTTTGGATTATCGTTTGTTGTAATATTGCCCTCAAGAGGAAGCCAGTTCTCTCTATCATATGAAACCGCAACATAGGCATAATCCAGATGCTCTTCAATACGGTAGTGAGTCCAGAATCTTAAATTGTCACCTGACTCAATAATTATGGGGAACCTGGTTTCCAGCATGTAAGTAGATGAGGAATAGGCCATACCTGAATAAAAGCTGCTGTAGCTGGAGTGATATCTGTTGAAACCGATGGAGAATCCTCGACTGAAGAAATTATCAAGATTATCTCCTGGGTCGGTTATCCGGGATAAATCTGAATATTCAATCAGTTCATAACTAATGGCCGGATTAAAATCATCGTCATGGGTCCATTCAACCTGATACGATGAAAAATCAACAGTATCTTCCAAAATTATCGACGGCTGTTTTGGTACCATCGCTTGCTCTACACTATCGCTAACTTCGATTAAGAAAAGGGTTGAAAGGTAGTTTTCATTTATCAGAGGGACTATCCGATTGGATGGTGGCCAGAAATAATCCTGGGCACCTCCAATTTCAACCACATATGAGAATGTTTTGTTTTTTAAAGTTTGCTCGCCATAACTCCAATCATCGGTGCCACCATTAACCGGATAAAGGGGATTGATGTACTGGGGGGTGTAACCTGTCAAAACACAACCTGAATCGGCCAAACCTTGAAATATATCCTCATCTTCAGTAAATGTCGTATTGTAAGCATAGGGCCAAACAAACAGATTGGAATAAGCATGATAATAAATCGATATTACAAAATCATGGGCAATTGTAAAATCGCGCATATTTTGAGATTCCGGCTCTGAAAAAGGCCCGGTGCCGCGATAATCTTCATCGGAGCCATAGGGAGATGATCCTATGTCATCATATCCCCACTGATAACCAAAATTCCTATTTAAATCAACGCCAAAAGTGCCGTCGCCATTATCACGCCGATTTTTTCGCCACAAACCGCCGCCGCCGGGAGCAATCACTTCATTTCGATAATAACCATCAGGGTTGACATTAAGAACAAACCAGGATTCATGGCCATCTACCAAACCCTGGATATATGGATCGCTTGAATATTTGTCTGTTAAAGAATCCATTACATTCAGAAGTACCAATGGAGTTATGACTTCGCGGGCATGAATAGCCGATGTAAATAACACTTCCGGTTCATCTTCATCAACATCGGGATTATCAGATATTTTAATTGCCCATATTGTCCGCCCCTCTATGGTCTGTCCAATATCCACTTTTGACGTTAAACTCGGGTGATCGGCAACGATGACGTCAATAGCAGCATTGATCTCTGATAAGGTTAAATAACCACCCATCGTGCGAGTAGGATCAAATCTTGATTTCACAAATTTTTCAATATCATCAATAACAATTTCGGCTCGAAATCCAATAGCCTCCAATTCATCAAGTTCTTCCTGATTTGTTACAATTTCATAATAATTGCCATTTCCGCTGACTACATCCAAATGCTGTGCATACAACTGATTTAACTGCGGTTTGGTGTCAATAAACACCTTGGCATGAATGTTGTTGTGATTTGCCGAAAAAGCCAAAGTTGCGAACAGCATTAAAATAGTCATTAATGCCACAATAACCCGAAACGACATAAAACCTCCTCTTAAATAAGATATGTATAGTAGCAGTAATATTTTTATATATAAGTAATGACGAGAAAATAAATCAATTCGTTCAAAAAAATATTAATTATTATTGCCAGGGAAGGGTTTTTAGATCAATATTGCCGCCCGAGATGATAATACCAACTTTTTTGCCAGCGAATTTATTTTTATGCTGAAGAATAACTCCAAACGAAACCGCCCCCGATGGCTCAACAATAATTTTGGCTCGTTCCCAGATCAGTTGCATCGCCAAAACAATATTATCTTCCGATACGGTCAGGATTTCAGAGACAAGCTTTTTGATAATCGGATAGGTTAAACTTCCCAGCGATGTTAATAATCCATCGGCAATAGTTTGTGGATTTACCGAAGGAACTATTTCGCCGCTTTTTATTGAACGACAGGCGTCATCGGCTCCCTCCGGTTCAGCACCAAATACTTTTGTGCCGGATGAGAGATAAGCTGTGGCCAGCGAGGTCCCACTCAGTAATCCCCCACCTCCCACCGGGGCCATTATAATATCGAGACCTTCAATCTCTTCTATTAATTCCATCGCTGCAGTCGCCTGCCCGGCAATGATTCTCATATCGTTATAAGGGTGGATAAATGTTGCGCCGGTTTTTTTGACTACTTTTTCGAGAGCCTCTTCGCGGGCCAACAAAGTCGGCTCACAAAAAATAATCTCTCCGCCATAACCATTGACCGCATCTATTTTAACCGCTGGAGCATTATTTGGCATAACAATATACGCTTTGGAGTTGCGGTTTCGTGCAGCCAGAGCCAGCGCCTGAGCATGATTTCCCGAGGAATGAGTCGCGACACCTTTGGCTAATTCATTTTCTGAAAGCGAGAGAACGGCGTTGGTGGCACCACGAAATTTGAAGGCACCGACTTTCTGGAAATTTTCGCATTTAAAATATAGATCGGCGCCTGAGATATCATTCAAACTTTGGCAAGTCACAACCGGTGTGCGATGGATATACGGGCCGATCCTTTCGGCCGCTGCCTGAATATCTTCCAAACTCGGTATTTGTTTGTTTTCCATATCTATTCAATAAAACCGATTTGAGATAATTTGCAAAAAATATTATTTATAAAAATAAAATAAATTGAAACCTTGACAAATAGATTACCGTATAATATTATTAATGACCGACTGGTCGGTATTGAAAATGAAAGATTTGGAATATAAATGAGTCCAAAGGTAGTTGACAAACAGAAAAAACGTGACAGAATCATCAGAGCGGCGCTTAAGGTCTTCTCTGACAAAGGAATAACCGAATTTAAAATGATTGATATCGCGAACGCTGCCGGTATCGGCAAAGGTACAATATATGAATATTTCTCGAGCAAAGAAGATGTTATCACTGGCTGTTTTGAAATTTTTATGCACGATTTTGGAGATATATTGGCTTCCGGCCTTGGTGAAAAATCTAATCCAAAAGAGAAAATAATTAACTTCTTCAAACTATCATTTCAATATTTCTCCCAACATCAGGAAGCGATGTCGGTTCTCTTTGATTTTTGGGCGGCAGGTATCCCTCGCAAACATGGTACCCCGCTAATACCGAGTATGAAATATGAATATTTCGAATTCCAAAAATATCTAGCCGCTATTCTTGAAGATGGTATCAAAGAAAATTATTTTAAACCGCATGATACTCAAACAACTGCCCTGATCATTTTGGCGGTACTTGATGGTCTAATGTTTCAGGCGGTGTTGGGTGTCATTGATATTGAAGATAAATCTTTGCCTGATAAAATTAGCAATACTTTATTGGAGGGTATCTCAAATGAATAGAATCAGCCACATCGTGGCACTTAGTTTTATACTAATGCTAATCACATCAATATTTTCGATAGCGCAATCATCGGAAAAACTAAGCGACGAGAAAATTAGCGAACTGGTCAAAAAGATCGATCAGATCTACCGCAGTAAAACCAGTTATGCCGAATTTGAAATGGAAATCATCACTCCCCGCTGGCAGCGGACTCTGTCGCTTGATTCCTGGACCGAGGGAACCAAAAAGACATTTTTCAGGATCAACGAGCCTAAAAAGGAAAAAGGAGTGGCGACGTTAAGAATTGAAAATGAGATGTGGAACTATCTTCCCAAGACAAATAAAGTCATTAAGATTCCTCCCTCGATGATGATGAGTTCATGGATGGGTTCCGATTTTACCAACGATGATCTGGTGAAAGAATTTACACTTTTCGAAGACTACAGCTATGAGCTGATAGAAATTGAAGACGGCTCGGATGATATGTACTATCTCAACTGTATCCCTCGCGAAGATCTGCCGATTGTTTGGGGAAACATCGTTATCGCCGCCCGCAAGGCAGACTACATCCCGGTTTGGCAAAAATATTATGATGAAAAAGGCAATCTGATGCGAGAAGCAACATATTCGGACATAAAGATGTTTGGTAATCGCATGGTTCCGGCGGTGATGGAGATGATCCCCAAAAACAAAGAAGGATACAAAACGGTTATCCGTTATTTGAAGGCCGAATTTGATATTGAATTGGATAAAGATATTTTTTCACTTAGAAATCTTCATTCGAAACAATAGGATGAAACAAATATTATGATGTTAAAGATCGCATTCAGGAATATTTTCCGTCAGAAGCGTCGTTCGCTTCTGACGATTCTGACGATGCTGGGTGGATTTGTACTGTCGGCCTTTTCGTTCGGGTGGTCAGACGGTACCTACTCAAATATTATCGACATGTTCACCCGCAACCAGTTGGGGCATATTCAAATACATCGGGAAGGTTATCTTGACCGGCCAGCACTTTACAAAACAATCGATGATTATCAGGAAGTGGGAGCCAAACTTGATACGATACCTGGACTGGAGGCCTGGGCGCCGAGGATATATTCTTCCGGTCTGGTTTCGGTCGGTGAGAAAAGTACCGGGGCCAGAATAATCGGGATCGATCCGTCGCGAGAACAAATCGCAACTCGGTTTGAAAAGAAGAGAATCAAGGGTGTACCGTTTTCAAAAGAGGCGTCATACCAGGCAATTCTTGGTGAGGGTCTGGCTAAAACGCTCAAGGCCGATCTCGGCGACAGTATTGTTATTGTATCGCAGGGAGCTGATGGTTCTATTGCTAATGATATCTATGAGATAATCGCCTTAACCAACAGCGGCGACAAAATAGTAGATCAAACCGCATTGTATCTTCACCTCGAAGATGCTCGGGAACTTCTGGTTTTATATAACCAGATTCATGAGATGATAATTATCGGAAAGGATCTTGATGATGTCGATGAACTGACCGAAGTTATTCGTCAGGCAATCAATAATCCTGAACTGACGGTGGCACCATGGCAGGAATTTGCCAAGTCATTTTATGATGCGATGCGGGCCGATCAACAGGGAAGCTGGATATTACTTTTTATTATTATCCTGATAGTTGCCATCGGAGTTTTGAATACTGTCCTTATGACGGTGCTTGAAAGAAGGCGTGAGTATGGTGTCCTCCGTGCACTCGGAACTCAGCCGGGCCAAATTATTCGGCTCTTATTATCAGAGGTGGCCGTTATGGCAGTACTAAGTATACTTTTTGGGTCTGTAATAAGCATGATTACCAACTCCTTTTTCAGCCTGGAACTGCCTCAACCTATGACCTATGGCGGAGTCGAATTCAAAACCATGTACAGCGAGATAAATGCCCGAAGTTTTTATATACCGGCGATTACTGTTTTTTTCTCGGCATTAATTGTTTCAATCTTTCCGGCCCTAAAAGCGGCGCGGATCGCGCCGGCCAAAGCGATGAGGATGCACTGATGGAGACTAAATCATGTTGACATATATGAAACTGGCCTGGCGCAATATGTTCAGAAACAAACGAAGGACATTTATTGCCGGGACGGCCATCGGAGTCGGTCTGGCGGCAATGATTTTATCCGATGCCTTTATGATCGGGATGAATGATAATTTGATAAAATCGGCAACGAAATCATTTTTGGGTGAGGCTCAGATTCATCAGGAAGAATTTCGTCAATCATTTGAGATTGAAAAGACAATTAATAATCTCGATGAAACACTAATTGAACTCAAAAATGATTCTATTGTGGAACATTTTAGCGTCAGGACACTGGCGATTGCGATGATATCATCACCGGCAAATGTCGCCGCAGTCTCGATGGTTGGAATAAATCCGGAGACAGAGCAGTATTTGTCCCAGATTGATGATGCAATAACTGAGGGTACATATATTACCGGTAAATCTGTTCACGAGATTGTTATTGGGTATAAATTGGCCGAACTTCTGGAAGTTGCGTTAGGTGACAGAGTAGTTCT
>JAQBFG010000320.1:0-9159 GCA_032123495.1 Candidatus Zixiibacteriota bacterium
TTTATTTAAAGAAATTATTTCTTAAAACTGCTCCAATCTCTCTCCAAAGCAGCCGGCGGTTTCCGGATATGTTCGGTCGAATTGAATTTTGATTCAAAATCCCGGAAAACTCTTTTTACCTGATCTTCCTCCAGATCGATCGCTTTTGCCGTCTCAGCCAGCGATATTTTATACTCCCAGCAATAAAGTAGCGGATCAAGAAGATTAAAAGGAAGTCGGAAATAAAAATCCTGATCCGAAACCGGGAGACTGAAAGTGTCGGGACTTGGTGTTCTTTCCATTATTTCCTGCGGAATGTCCAAATAATCACCCAACTGATATATCTGATTTTTATATAGATGAGAGACGCACTCGACGTCGGTTCCGCCATCGCCAAACTTACAATAATCTCCAAGCAAAAACTCAGTCTTATTAGTTGTTCCGGCAACCAGATAATTATTTTGGTCACCCCAATAATAAAGCGCAACCATACGCGCTCGAATTTTGACATTAGCAGTGGCTGTGATTGAAAGAAATTGTTTTTTTGTCAGCCTTTTTTCTTTCTGATTTCCTTTGCCGTCATCAATTCGCAACGTGTAAAAATTATAACTGTCCGCCTCCAATAAATTTTGGGGCAGATAAATATTGAACTTATAATTCTTGTCATATTCCGGGAAGATCTCCTTTATAAGTTTGTCCCGGATATCGTAAGCCTGAAAACTGCCAACCGCGTCGGATAACTCAACCGTTCTAAGTTCAATTCCAAGTTGGTCGATTATTAGTTGCGCATATTGGGCTGAGATTGGATTTGATTCTTTTTCAGGCAAGACAAGACCAAGAACCCTCTCTTTTCCCACCGCCCGAACAGAAAGTGCGGCAACAACTGCCGAATCGATACCGCCACTGACGCCAACTATTATTCCGTCCCTTTTGGGTATACCTCTCACCGCGCCAAGCAAAAACTCTTCAACCTGCCTCGCCTCGTATTCGGCATCAATTTTTAATGTTTCTTTATTAAAGGTCATATCAAATTCCCTTTACCTATATCATTGGAATTATTTTTTGCTAATTGAACTTTGTCTATTTTGCCCGACTGGTATTTTGGCAGCGACTCCATAAACTCAATCTTCTTAGGTACCTTAAAGTCGGCCAATTTTAACCGGCAAAACTTTTTTATTTCATCACCCGATATTTCGCCGTAATCTTTTGTAACTACGACCGCCTTGATCGCCTCACCAAGAATATCGTCGGCAACTCCAAATACAACCGCCTCAACTACCAGATTATGCTCCAATATACGATCTTCAACTTCTTTGGCACTAACCCGATTACCGCCCGATTTAATGATCTCCTTTTTGCGGCCAACTATATATATGAACCCATCCTCATCTTTTTTTGCAAGATCGCCGGTGAACAGACTTCCATTGTGAATGACCTGGTTTTCCTCATCATCCTGATTCCAGTAACCAAGCATGACATTATCACCAGTTACGACTAATTCCCCCGATTCTCCATTGGGCACCTCGACAGCTTCTTCATTCATAATTTTGATATCGACGCCCGGAATTGGAATTCCAATTGAACCGATTTTGTTTTCAAGTTGTTCGGGAGGAAGATACGATACACGAGGAGAAGCCTCGGTCTGGCCATACATGATAAATATTTGTTTATCAGGAAATGCATTTTTTAATTTTGTTATAACTTCGGGGGCCATCGAACCACCAGCCTGAGTAAAATATCTCAGATGTCTGAATTCTCGGTCGGGGAAAGTGGATTTATTTAGGAGAATCATAAAATTTGACGGGACACCGGAGAATCCGGTCACCTTTTCTTTCTCCATCGTCTTTAAAATAACTTCAGGATACATAAACCGATTATCAATAATAACTGTACCACCACATGCAATATGGGTCAAGAGCAGCGAGTTTCCATAAATATAATAAAATGGCAGGATCACCAAAACGCTGTCATTGGAAGTTAGTTCTAAATATTCTATAGTTGAATATGTATTAGACAGAAGATTTTTATGCGACAGCATCACGCCCTTCGGAGCGCCAGTGCTTCCCGAAGTATAAAAGATAGCGGCTAATTCATCGGAAGCATCTCTTAGGTTAAATTTATTCGCTTCTGATCCTATTTGTTGCAAGTTTTCAATCTTTGCTTTAGAAAGAATATTATTAATTAATTCCACATTTATCCCTGGAAACTCCGATTGGAGTTTGATATCGGTGATAACTTCTTTGATTGCCCCATCCGATTCCAATAACATTGGTAGATACTTTTGAAATTTGCCTTGAATTATTAGTGCGTTAGCACCGCAATCTAAGAGAATAAAATTTAACCTCTCCGATTTCAGAGACGTATCAAGAGGAACTGGCACATGCCCTGCACCGAAAATGGCAAAATATAGATAAATATACTCAATCGAATTTTCAAAAAGAATCCCAATTCGAGAGCCGCTTGTTAGATCTAAACCGGATATATAATCGGCGACCTTCCTGCTTCTTTGATATAATTCTTCATAGCTAATTCGATTTTCAAGATGAACGGCCGCAATTCTATCAGGATATTTCAGGGCCGAATCTAACAGGGTATCAAAAATCTTCATAAATATATCTAAATCTTTCAGGTGGAAATTCCTGCTGATTATTCGATTGGGATCTCAAGTGAGATCGTCAGAGCATTTAACTTAACTTTTTTGAAATAAATTCTACAAGACTATCTATTGAGTCGAGGTTTTCAGGAGTCATTTCATCGTCCTCAATAGCAAAATCATATTTTTCTTCTATAAATGAAGTCAGTTCCAAAATTCCAGTGGAATCGATAATCCCTTTTTCCATAAATGAATCTGTGTCTGAAAATGTCTGATCTTTCTGACCAAACATAAATGAGTCAATAATGAAATTCTTTATATCGCCTCTCGCCGTAATTAGATCTAAAGTTGGCATTGGGACCCTTTCTTATTTTAAGAAAAATTATCTATTCACCTTAATTAAGTCAAATTTAGCTTACATATCAGCCATCAGTGGTTCCATACGAAGATATTCGGTAGCCAATATTTTACGTTTAATATTTGCATAGCCGGTCTCAACCTGATCAATGGTTAAATCAAGTACCTTGGCCACTTCCTTGGAAGAAATATTTTGCTCCAACGCGTGCCAGAGCATATCCATTCTATAAAAATCTAATCCAAAGAAAAATTCTTCCTGCGTAACTTCGGAGCTATAGGTATCTGTAGTCGGAGTCCGGTTGATTATATCCTTAGGAACACCAAGATATTCGGCCAATTGAAACACCTGTATCTTGAATAAATGGCCAATAGGTTTCAGATCAGCCCCACCATCACCATATTTGACAAAGAAACCCTGTTCATGCTCATCTTTGTTTCCGGTTCCAATAACGGCCCAGTTTCTTTTTTCAGCATGGTAATAAAGCGTTGTCATTCTTAATCTTTGCTTAAAATTTGAGGCCGCGACGATTTGCAGATATGCCAAGAGCGGCATTCTTTTGGTTTTCTTTTCCCCCGCTTCGTTCTCGATACAAAGAGAAAAGACATTAAATGTTTTCTTCTCAAGAATATTTGTCGGGATTATAATTTTGCATTTCCAGCTCTCATCAAATTCAGGGAAAACCTGTTTGATAGCTTCATTCCGCTCGGAATAACATCCCAATCCGGCCAACCCCTTGGTAATATCTTCTTTTATAGTTTCAAAACCAAACTTCTCGCCCAGTTTTCTGGCCAGCTTCTCGCTATCACCAGATGATTCCTTTTCGGGCATCATCACACCCAAAACTTTTTGTGGACCGAGAGCTCTGGCACATAGAGCCGCACAAACCGAAGAATCAATCCCCCCGGAAATCCCAATTACCGCTCCACTTTTCTTGAGAGTCCCGCCGATTTGACTTAAAATCACATCACATAGCTGATTTGCAGTTTTTTCTGCATCTATTTTCAAACTATCTTTGTTAAAGGCCATTTTATTTTCTCATATTTAGATATTTAACTTATACGTTAATTCGGATTAAATTTTAAGCAATTCCATTCAATATATCAAATAAAACAATTTCCATTCCAATATTTCAAAACCTATTTCTATTCTTAACTTCAATATAGTTATCGACTTATAATTCATTTTCTAAAGAGGGCATTTTATTTATGACACTAATATTATCTTTGATTTGATGTTTACTAATAAATTAATCATAAAGCTAATAAATCATAAAATTGTTTTAATAATCTTGTTAAGCAAGAATTATTTGATAAATTAAAATATTATAAAAAATAATGGAAATAATAGCTATTTTAAATATTGGAGCAAATTATGACAACCAAAAGAGTTGGTATTTTTGAAAAAGAGAGAGAGTCGCTCAATGAAACCGTCATGAAATATGCCAATCTTAATCTAAAACGGTTTTACAGCCTTGATAGTCAGGTCTATCAAGATGGTGCATTGCCGGCCAAGGTAAAGGAGCTTCTGGGTTTAGTCGCATCGCTTGTCTTAAGATGCGATGATTGCATTTTGTATCATCTGATCCAATGTCAAAAAAACGGTATCTCTGACGATGAACTTGAAGAAGCACTAACAATTGGTCTGGCAGTTGGCGGTTCAATTACGATTCCGCATTTGCGGAGCGCGTTCCGGGCTTGGGATGAAATGAAGGAGCAAAACAGTGACAGAAAATAAAAATATAATTTCTAAAAACATACTTCCCAATATAAAAGACATTATTGGTACAGCCGAAACAAGAGACACGAAACTGCAAAAGGTCTGCGATCTTCTTCATCATTCAATTCCTGGTTATGATTGGGTTGGATTTTATCTTGTTGATCCAAACAAAGAAAAAGAATTAATTCTTGGTCCTTATGCAGGTGAGCCGACCGAGCATTTCCGGATAGGTTTCGGAGAAGGAATTTGCGGACAGGCGGCAGAAAAAGAAGCGACAATAATTGTAGATGATGTCTCGAATGAGTCAAACTATCTATCTTGTAATATCAATGTGAAATCCGAGATTGTGCTGCCGATTTTCAAGAATAATAATATTATCGGTGAACTGGATCTTGATTCACACATTTCGCATCGCTTTGATAAAAAAGACGAGCAATTCCTATCGAAAGTAATCGAAATTATTATTCAGATTTTTTAGGGGAATTAAATAAAAACTCCCGCAAATAAATTACTCTGATTTCGTTTTTTCCGCAGCATTGACACTATCAATCCGATTTTGCCATTTATCCATCTCCGGGAATTTTTCTTTAAGTTCTTTGACCCTTAAAGAATCGACTTCGGGAGCATTTTCCAGATAGATCTCAAACTGTTTCTTGGCATCGCTATAGCGTCTCATTTTTTCGTAGGTAACACCAAGATTAAATCTGGCTTCTCTAAATTTAGGATTTAGAAAAATCGCCCTTTTAAAATCTTTTTCAGCCTTTTCCACCTCTCTTAATTTTAGATAGGCCAACCCCCGATTATAAACCGCATCGGTATATTTGGGATCAAGACTTATGGCACGATCATAATTTTGAACTTCAAATTTATAATTTTCCATATATCCCAGGCTGTCCTTTGCATTAAATGCTGCGGCCGATCTTGTATTATGAATCAATCCCAGATTATAATATGCCTTGGCATAGTTGGAATTAATTTTAACGGCTTTTGTGAAATCATTAAAAGCGCCATCATAATTTTCTTTCTGATAAAAAATCAAACCGCGGTTATAATAGGCGTCTGCATATTCAGCGTTTAGTTCAATCGCCTTATTGTAATCAATCAAAGCATTATCAAAATCATCGATTTTTTTATATGCCAATCCCCTGCTATAGTATGCCTCGGGCATTTGCGGAGCAAGTTCAATCCCTTTGGTAAAATCCGGGATAGCCTCTTTAAATTTAGTCTGCATACCATAAACAATTCCGCGTTGAATATACAATGGAGCATATTCGGCATCGTCCCAGATTGCTTCGCTTAGCGCCGATTCTGCCTCAACAAGCTGCCGATTTGATATCAATTCCCCGCTAAACACCATAATACTGTCAGAGGCTTCATGCTGAGCAAATGCCGCTGATGCAACTATCAACCCCGCCGCGACCAATGAACCAACATAACTGAATGATTTTTTTAACGAAATACTCATCAAATTAACTCCTTCTGTAAATTATCAATAACTATCTAACTAAAACTTCTTCCAAAATAGCTCATTTGTAAGAAATTACCAAATCATATATGGTTTTAATTTAAATTGTACCGGGATCAATAAGTTCCCAAGTATTTTCGCTTTCTTTTCTATCATAATCAACTGCTTTAAGATTGGCCACCGCCTCCAAAAATCTCGACTGCTTTTTGGGCCGTTCTTTTAATATAATCCTCGACAGAAACCGAAAGTTTCTCACCAGTTCCAACTTCAAATAGAATATTTTTAAAAGATTCTGACCTATCAATATATAAACAAACCTCGCGCCAATTAATATTCCCGTCTCCCGGGACCAGATGTTCATCAGAGACTCCATGATTATCGGAAAGATGGCAGGCTATCAATCTGGAGTAATGTTTTTTTAAAAGATGAAATGGCGGTCCACTCATATTCTCATGCGAGCTATCATAACAGAACCCAATTTCATTTGAATCGAACATATTAAATAATTGGTCGGCGATCCAGGAACCTCTGGCATCCGGCAGGTTCTCCACGGCAATTTTGATGTTTTCCGGTTTTTTATTGAGAATTCTCCTAATCGATTCTGAGGCCAGCGATAGTGCGTTTTCTTTTGTTTCTTTCAGATAATGATGAGGATGAAGAACACCTAATGGAATATTATATTCAGCGCCCAAGTTGAGAAAGTTTATCACATTATCAACGGCCATAAGACGTTCTTTTTCAATTGGGTTTACCAGATCGTAATCGGCGCCAAAAGGAACATGAAATGAATCAATTAAAAGGTTATAGTTATCTGCCAAGTTGATCAGGTCGGCAAATTTATTTTTATCGGGGAAAAAATGATGTCGGCGATCGGCTCCAATTGAAACGAATTGAAATTTGTATTTGGAAAATAACCGGAAAAGAATTTCTATTTCAACCGTGTAATCAACGGCGGTTGATATTCCAAATCTATATTGTTTCATTATCACATGGCAAATTAAGTCGGGAAAATACCAAAGACAACAAAAAATAGCCGGACTATTAATCCGGCTATCAATAATTCGCTTCAGACTTCCCCTGCACTTCTAAAGCGAACTCAGTCGAAAGCTTTTACTGCTTCCTCCTGACCCCCTTTTGCCCCTTTTTAGAACAAATCTTTTGTTGTCATGATCTCCAACAACCAAAGTGTAATAGTAGCATGAGGTGTGCCAAAAATTAAATTAACATAATAATATTAATGTTACTTATTGCCGTGTATATCATTAGGGAACATTTTCGGTGTAATTTTAATGCCGGGATTTGGCACTTATTTGATTTATGATTTCAGATTGAAACGTATAGTGAAACAATGATTAACTATGAAACAAAAATTTCAGAGATCAAACTAGATTTCTGAATAGGTTGGAGTCGATAAATATCTTTCCCCGGTATCGCAGACGAAAGTAACAATTGTTTTGCCTTTATTTTCAGGTCGTGAAGCAACTTTAATTGCCGCAGCAATATTGGCACCTGCTGAGATCCCAACCAGGATCCCTTCTTCCCTAACCATCCGACGAGTAGTACCAATCGCTTCGTCATTGGTTACGGTTATTATTTCATCAATCAGTCCCAAGTCCAGAATATCCGGTTTGAAACCGGCCCCTATTCCCTGTATCGGATGCGGGCCTTTTTCGCCTTTTGAAAGAAATGGCGATGCTGCCGGCTCAACGGCAATTAATTGGATATTTTGGTTTTTCTCTTTTAGGAAACCGCCAGCGCCGGTAATTGTGCCGCCAGTTCCAACTCCTGAGACAAGAATATCAATTTTACCTTTGGTATCTTCCCATATTTCCGGGCCGGTTGTAACTTTGTGGATATAAGGATTAGCCGGATTTTTAAATTGATCGGGCATAAACGATCCGGGAGTTGATTTGATCAGTTCTTCGGCTTTCTTTATCGCACCCGGCATTCCATCAGGCCCGGGTGTCAAGATAAGTTCAGCACCCAAAGCTTTCAATAAAGCCCGACGCTCTATAGACATCGTCTCAGGCATAGCCAAAATCAATTTATACCCTCTTGCGGCGGAAATAAAAGCCAATGCAATTCCAGTATTTCCCGAGGTCGGTTCGATGATTGTTGTATCACCCTTGAGAAGGCCCTTTTTTTCCGCGTCATCAATCATAGAAATAGCAATTCTGTCTTTGACCGAAGAGCATGGATTGAATGACTCTAATTTGGCGATGATAGATGCAAATAGGCCGTCACCAATTCGGTTTAGCGAAACCATCGGAGTCCGGCCTATTAGCTTTGTAATATCGTGGGCAATCATACTTTAGCGAACAAATTACATAACGTAAGTTTTACGCCCGGATTTGACCGCATCAAGCAATTTGGAGATTGTAATTGACTTCAAATAGTCAACCATCCTCTTTTCAGCCTCTTTCCATACGTTAATATAAGCGCCTGGAGTTTTTTTGTTGCCCATTGGTGATTCTGTCTGAGCAAATATTATTTTACCCTCAAAAACAGTGACAACATCCCAAACTGTAATTTTGTCCGGATTCTTCGAGAGAACATATCCACCGTTCTTACCACGAATGGCATTCACCATCCGAGCCCGTCGAAGCTGCGACAGTAACAATTCTAAATACCTTACAGGAATGTCCTGTTTGGCTGCAATCTGCTTGGCCTGAATGTGGCCTTTTCCATGAGCATCAGCCAAAGCAACGATTGCTTTCAGACCATAATGTGACTTTAATGATACCATTTATCTTTCCCCTTATAAATTTAAACCAATTAATAAAATACTACGTCTCTTGTCAAGAAATGTTTGATTTCCGACAAAAAAAGTTTTGTTTTCTTTTATCTAATTCCCATGATGATATAATGATACTTTATGATACTGAAATTAATCTATATAATCAATAGATAAATTGCAATAAAACAATAAAATTTGACTTATTTTGCCCAAATCGGAAACTCGGTCAGGTTAATATTAAATAAATAGGGACCCAGAAAATAGATCGTTGTTGTCACTAAAATTACACCTATAAGATTTAAAAGCAACCC
>JAQBFG010000321.1:0-7617 GCA_032123495.1 Candidatus Zixiibacteriota bacterium
TGTTCGGCAATTTCATTGCAACAGACAAACGGACCGCTCTTTACCGATTACGAATTGACCGAGGTCTATTTTAATAAAATCGAGAAATCACGCTTAATTGAATATATTTCCACAAAAGAACCACTCGACAAGGCTGGAGCCTACGGAATACAAGGCGCGGGAGGTTTTTTAGTTGACAGGATTGAGGGAAATTTGGATAATGTAATTGGTCTGCCGATGAATCTGCTTGATAATTTGGCCGGCAGAATAATTGAATATAAGGAGTCCAATGGGTAACTATCATATTGATATTGGCAAGCAACTTAAGTCGCTCAGGCTGGATCAGAAAAAAGAGATCAAGGATATTGCCAAAGATACTAAAGTATCCGAAAGCTATCTCGAGGCAATTGAGGCTGGACGGGTTGAAGAATTTCCTTCCTCTGTATATTATAACCTGTTTGCCCGTTCGTATGCTCGCGAATTGGGTCAGGACCCCGATCTTATTTTTGTAGTAACAACTGCAGAGAGCCTTGAACTTGAGCGGGTCGAGGCACTTGGTCCTGAGGCGACTGAAGAAGAGATCAAGTCCCTTGAGACC
Organism: Candidatus Zixiibacteriota bacterium; assembly: GCA_032123495.1. Taxonomy (GTDB): domain Bacteria; phylum Zixibacteria; class MSB-5A5; order GN15; family PGXB01; genus JAAERC01. The sequence continues at coordinate 578 of JAQBFG010000321.1, forward strand.
AATGATACATATAATAATTCTAGTTCAACTACCAAAATCGGTATTTGGGTAGCTGCCGCAATCATAGTTATCATTATAGTTATAATATATATTTTTAATTCGGGAGATAATTCCGATCCACCTGAGGCTGAACTCTCATCAATTGAGAGTACTGCTGGAAAAGCTGCCGATAACAGACCAGACATCTCCGCCGATACAACTGTTGCATCTGCTGAAACTGAATCAATTCCAACGACTCCACCGATACCTTTAGGGCCGGAAATGAAATTACGTATTGATGCGACTGATTTGAGTTGGATTTTGATCATGGCTGACGGCGATACGGTCCTTAACCGGAACCTTGATTCGGGAAGTTACCGCACCGTTACGGCTCATGAGCAATTATTATTGACTGCCGGCAATCCCAATGGATTGGTGATGAAGTTAAACGGCACCCTTCTTAAACCATTATCACAAACCGGGCGACCGATCAGGAATATTGAAATCACTAATTTGAACAAAGAACAGTACTATCAAATTTTAGAAGAGGTAAACTCGGAGGAACCGGGCATTGGCGAGCTTTAGAGATTATATGGCTCGATTTAAGCTTCGTTTAATGGCCAGCAAATTTGCACCGGGAGATATTACATTGCCATCCGATTTAAACAAAGTTGAATCAGTGCTTGTCTGTCTGCCGCCAGACCAACGTGAACTTACTATGGTAAAGAATCTACTTCCTGAAGTTACCAAAATATTTTCTAAGGCTCAGATATATCTTCTGGCTTCACCGGGCAGCAGGATCTACGATATTTTTCCGCGTAAGGGTTATTATATATTAACGCCAACGGCCAAACATTTAACCATCTCAGGACTCCCCAAAAAAAGTTATATCGAACTTTTAAATGAACATAAATATAATCTGATTTTAGATATGAACCTTGATATCAATTATTTTGCTCAGGCGATACTCCTTTCATATCCGAATACGATTCGGGTCGGCCGAGCCAATCATTTGGGCCAGCCATTTTTTAATCTTGAAATTAAAACCAGATACTTGCGTGATGAGAAAAACATATATAAATCTATGATTGAAACCGTAAACCGCTTGGTAGATTATGGACAATCTAAAATAAATTAGTCCGCTTCATAGGATACTGGAGGAACTTTGTATCTTAAAAGATTAGAACTTCTTGGATTTAAATCATTTCCAGATAAAACCGTTATCAAACTAACTAGTGGTGTCACCGCTGTGGTTGGTCCCAATGGGTGCGGAAAAAGTAATATTCTTGATTCGATCCGCTGGGTATTAGGTGAGCAGAAAGTATCTCTGCTCCGCGGAACAAAGATGGAAGAAATTATATTTAATGGTACCCGCGAACTGAAACCGCTGGGCATGGCCGAAGTTACTTTAGTTATTCAAAATACAAAAGATCGCCTGCCGACCGAATACGGCGAAGTGCAGATTACCCGCCGATTGTTTCGTTCGGGTGATTCCGAATACTTGCTCAACAAAGTCCCTTGTCGTTTAAAAGATATTATTGACCTGTTGATGGATACCGGTGTTGGCGCTCATGCTTATTCGATGATACAACAGGATATGGTTGATGCCATTTTATCCGACCGGACCGATGAACGACGTTTCCTTTTTGAGGAAGCGGCCGGTATATCTAAGTACAAAAATCGTAAACAGGCGGCTCTTCGTAAACTGGAATCAACAGAACAGGATTTATTGCGCCTTAAAGATATTGTTGCCGAAGTAAATACTCGGGTAAATTCTCTCAAACGACAGGTTAGTAAAGCGGAACGATATAAACAATATTCAGATGAATTAAAAGGCTGGGAAATATTTCTTGGCAAAGCTGCAATTGACCGACTCAACCTGGAACGTCGTGAGCTTCTTTCAAGAAAAGATATCTTATCTGATAGCAAAATAAATTTTGATACTGCTGTTACTTCATTGTCGGCGCAACAGGAAAAGGAACGAAAGAATTTAACCGATTTGGATCGTGATCTGACTCAAATATCGAGCGAAGTGTACGAAAAATCTGAAGCGGCTCATACAATTGAAAGAGATATTAGTATTCTGCGCGAGAAAAAAGAAAACGCCAGAGCATTAAAAGAAAAAAATGAACTTGACATAAAAGCTCTTGGGACACGAAAAGAAATCCTGAATGAGCAGATCGAGGATGTCTTAAAAGGACTGTCAAAACTTGGCGATGAGTTGGAACAAATGTCAGGTGCGGTTGACAAACAAAGTGAGCTTTCCAAAGCCAGCGATGAAAAAGTACTTAGAGCCAGGCAAACCGCCGATGAATTAAATCAAAAACTAATGCAATTGGAATCTCAGCTGTCTGGCGGCAAGAGTGATGACAGAAATCTAAAAGAACAGGACGACGACCTCAACAGCTCTATTACCGATTTGAGTCAAAAAATCGAGGAGACTGAAACAAAGAAAAAAGAAATTTTCGCCAGACAATCCACTCTGGAAAATGAACTTGAAATAAAGTCAATAAAAGCAAAAGAGCTTGACGATAAACAAAATCGATTTGAAAATGACATCGAAATACAAAACAATGAATCGGAAGAAATATCAGGCAAGATCTATGACCTGACTGCTTCATTTGAAGCGGCCGAGGCGCGCCGTCATCTGTTAGTTGAAATGATGGCCCACTACGAAGGATTTGGAAGCGGTGTTAAGGCTGCCCTCGATGAGTCACATCGCTGGCCTAACCTGTTGGGAACTGTCGCTGACAATCTGATTCCGTCAAAAGGATATGAGTATGCCATTGAAGCAGCCCTGGGAGAAACGGCCGGTTATCTAATATGCCGCGACCGCGATACCGTTGATAATATTATTAACTATCTTAGAGAAGAAAAAAAGGGACGGGCAGGATTTATTATACTCGATGAAGCCAATTCGATGGAGCCGTCAATCCGGCCAACAATAAATAGTAATCGCTTTTTGGATTGGGGCGATAAATTTGTTTCCGTCTCCGATGAACTAAGCAGTTTGGCAAAGGTGCTATTATCACGAGTGGCGGTAATGGGTCCCGGCGATGGGAGCGAAATTGTAAATCTGCTTCCCCCTTATTTTGAAGCGGTTACGCCCGATGGAAAATATTTTAAAAATAACGCCGTTGTTTCCGGAGGTTCATCCGATGAGACATCGCTGCTTGGGCGCAAAGAAAAAGTGGCACACCAGGAAAAAATCATTGCCGATCTTACCGGTAGAATAAATTCACTAAAGGAATCTCGTGATAAAACCACAGCCGCGATCGGCACCAGGCAGGCTGAGCTCAAAACGGTTATACTTGATATTGACTCGATTGATAAGGAACTGGAAATAATCGAAAAAGATTTAATGGCTGTGAAATATGACCATCAGACAAAACAAAACGACATAACCAGATTAAGCAATGAGCGCACAAATCAAAATCGAAAACTGGAGATGTTGAAGAATCGACAGTACAACCTGAATCTTAGCCATGACCAACTTTCAGTTGATAAAGATAAACTTACCAAGGCCCAGGAAGAACATTCTGTTTTATTGAATCAACTTGAGATCGAATCCGAGGCAATCGAAAAACAGATGTCGAGTTTACAAATTAGTTTGGTTGAACAAAGAAGTAAAAAACAACAACTGGAAACGCAAATATCCCATACTCGTGAATTAATTTCCGATATTGAACAGAATTCTACTGTGAAGTCAGAAGAGATAATAATTGCAGAAGAAGAATCCAAAAAAGCCATCGAGAAGATGTTTATTCTTGAAAAAGAATTAAAAACAACTTTTGAAAGCCGGACCGCCCTATCTGAAAAACAAACAAAACTCCGCGAAGAACGGGAAAGCATTCAGCTTGAAATCGACAAGCGTGAAAATGAAGTAAAAAGTATCAGGCAAAATCGCGAGGATATCGGCTCACAACTGCATGAAACAGAAATCAGATTGACTGAGATTGAGTCCGAAGTTAGAAATATCAAGGAAAACCTTCAGGAAGAATGTGATATCAATCTTGATGAGATAACTGCCGAAGTTCCCAACAGTGAAATTCCCGAAGAAAAGAGACGGGAAAGAATGTTGGAACTGAAGGAATCGATTAGGAACATGGGAGCAGTGAATCTTCTCGCTTTGGAGGAATATAGTGAATCCAGTGAACGTCATGAATTTTTATCAACCCAGCTGGCCGATTTACTAAGCGCCAAATCAACTCTGCAGACAACTATTACCAAAATAAATTCTACCGCCAAAAAACTTTTTTCAGATACGTTTGATGAGGTTCGTGGCAACTTCAAGAAAGTATTTGAGGAACTATTTACCGGCGGCGAGGCTGATGTTCGCCTGACCAATCCGGAAGAACCGCTTGAATCTCCGATTGAGATCATTGCGCGACCGAGAGGTAAAAAACTACTATCGATCGCTCAGATGTCTGGTGGTGAAAGAGCATTAACCGCAATTTCATTATTGTTTGCGATTTATCTTACCAAACCTTCCCCCTTCTGCGTTTTGGATGAGGTCGATGCTCCTCTCGATGATGCCAACATCAAGCGCTTTTTGAAATTGATAAAAACTTTTTCGGATGAAACTCAGTTTATTATTATTACTCATAATAAACTCAGCATGGAATCGGCTCACGTTCTCTATGGTATCACTATGGAGAATCCCGGGGTCTCCAAAGTCGTTTCGGTTCGTTTTGATGCTGATGAAAATGGAACCGTAGTTGACGGCGCCATTGGTGATGGTATGGTGAAAAAGTATTCTGACATCCCGGAGATTATCAAAAAACGGTTAGTGGGTGATGTTAGCATAAAAGCGACTGATGATTCATCAGAAATATAGATAATTATCAGGACTGACAATATGTTATCTGCACTAAAGAAATTAAAACAATCACTGTCCAAGACCCGGGATACGATTTTTGGTCAAATCGGTAGTCTGCTCAAAGGTCGCAAATTAGATGATGATCTGATTAACGAGATCGAGGAGATTTTATTAAAAGCTGATGTCGGAGTTTCCGCGACTGAAAAAATAATTAATAATCTCAGGAAGAAAGCGTCTGAAAATAATATTTCCGATTCTGATGGAGTTATTAATTTATTAAAAGATGAAATATCTAAAATACTATCGGCTAACCGACATGAGATATTTTCCGAAAGTAATCCAACACCATTAGTTTGGCTTATTGCCGGCGTAAATGGCACCGGTAAAACAACAACGGTCGGTAAATTGGCCCATTATTTCAAAAAACAGAATAAAAAAGTTATGATTGCCGCCTGCGATACTTTTCGAGCCGCTGCAGTGGAACAGATCGCTATTTGGGCGGAAAGATCGGGAGTAGACTTTGTTAAGGCGCAAACCGGTGCAGACCCCGCCTCTATTGCCTATGATGCTGCAGTAGCCGCTAAATCGCGTGGAATCGATATTCTATTGATCGATACCGCCGGACGACTACATACTAAAACAAATCTGATGAAGGAACTTGAAAAAATTCGCAGGGTAACCGAAAAGGTTATTCCGGCCGAACAGATATTTTCGCGATTGGTTATCGATGGAACAACCGGGCAGAATGCTATATCACAGGTAAAAATATTTATCGATGCTATCGGATGTGACAGTCTGATTATCACCAAACTTGACGGAACCGCCAAAGGTGGCGTAATGATTGCAATTGCCGAAGAGCTTTCGGTACCGGTTGATTTTATCGGGCTTGGTGAGGGAATTGAAGATTTGGAACCTTTTGATGCCAACAGCTACGCTGAGGCGCTATTTAATGCTTAAGGAACTCAAAATACAGACCAACCGACGCGAAGAATTAATAGATATTACACATCTTATAAGAGAGGCGATTGCCTCTGAGAATATAAACAATGGAATTATTCATCTGCATGTCCCGCATACAACGGCAGCAATAACAATCAATGAAAACGCCGATCCGGATGTGAAACGTGATATCCTGTATAAACTCAACAAGGAAATTCCACAGCAAGATAATTATTTTCATGGTGAGGGCAATTCCGATGCGCATATTAAATCATCACTTTTTAGCCCGACCCTTCAGTTAATTGTCTCCGATTCAAAACTGCTTTTGGGAACCTGGCAGGGAATTCTTTTTTGCGAATTTGACGGACCCCGCAATCGAAGACTGTATCTTAAAATAATAGCAGACTGATGCTAAAAATTAATATTATCTCCATCGGAAAGAATAAAGATCAATGGGTTGATGATGCTATATCTCATTATATCAAACTACTGAAAAAGTATACCGAGCTTACCTTTGATTTTATTCCCGGTAAAAAACTTTCCAAGAATCTATCAGATGTCGAGCTAAGTGCGCTTGAGGCAGAATTAATAAAACCAAAACTAAAATCACGATATCAAATAGCTCTTTCCGATTCTGGCAAACTGTACAATTCAATACAATTTTCAAAATGGTTATCGATTTTACCAAACAACTGTTTTGGATCCTGCGACTTTATTATAGGCGGCATCTATGGCCTGGATAAATCATTTTTGAAATCGTGCCATGAAATAATTTCCCTCTCCCCTATGACAATGTCTCATCAAATTGTCAGACCGGTACTATTAGAGCAACTATATCGCGGTTTTTCAATACTATCCGGTAGCAAATATCACAAGTAAAAATTAAAGTCGGCCAATTAAATTGACCGACTCTCTTTTCTATAGGGCTGCTATAGTTGATCTGCTCAGAAGTATCTCAACTTTGTATAAGATCTACTTGAGCAGAATCATTTTTCTTGTTTCGGTGTAATCTGCAGCTTTAACCCGGTAGAAATATATTCCTGTTGCCACACTCTGTCTATTATAATTGAGACCATCCCAGACAATAGATATGGTACCAGGTTCGGTTGCACCGTCATACGTTCTAACCACCTGTCCGGCGGTATTAAAGATATCAATCTTCCAGTCACAGGCGATTGGAACCGTCAGGTTGATAGTGGTCGACGGATTAAACGGATTAGGATAGTTTTGCGAAAGAACAAAGTCGCCCGGTAGCAGACCGCTCACAATTTCCGTTTTCAGCAATTCGCCATAATAGCCGGCA